>CAZISU010000578.1:0-1763 GCA_964541935.1 uncultured Planctomycetaceae bacterium
ATCGAACGTCGGACCATACGTCTATGCACACGCCGAATGTGCTAAGACGCCCGGCCGCAGCGCGCGAAAATATCGTGCGGCAGCCGCACGCATATCAGCCGCACGCCACACTTCAAACGGCTCCCGCATACAATCCGTCGCCTGCACGCGAACCGGCTCCGGCCGCTTTGGTAACGCCCACGTCATATACGGCACCGGCAGACCCAGATACCGCGCACACTCAGGGCCAGCCGCAGTCCAGCCACGAACCATCCGCGAACGCGGCCAGTCCCGCCGTCTCGCCGCAAAATCGCGAGCCCCGCCCCCAGAAGAAAAATCGCACGGCGGACATGAGATTGGGGGCAAGCCGAAAAGACAAGGAAACAAAACAAACCTATGACGGACGCGGCGGACTACCTTCGCTGCTAACCATCGGCAGCAGCCTGGCTCTGGTGGTCGGACTCTTTCTGGTCGCTGCCTTCTTAATGCGTCGGGCCACGCCCACCGCCAACTCGGCTTTGCCCGGCGAGGTCGTCGAAGTGCTGGGCCGGGCGCCTTTGGCCAACCGCCAACAAGTTCATCTGCTGCGTTGCGGCAACAAACTGCTATTGGTTTGTGTAACGCCCAACGGAACCGAAACCCTCACTGAAATCACCGACCCCGTCGAGGTCGACCGCCTGGCTGCCATTTGTCGGCAAAACAGCGACGGCAGCGCCACTGCCAACTTCCGCCAGGTCTTACAACAACTCTCCTGGACAAGCGAACCTTCCGAACCGACGGGAGGCCGCCGATGAGAGCCAATCGCACCATAAAACGAAAACAAAGCGACCGCCTCAACCGTTGGCGAACAAGCCGCGGCCGCAAACTGCTGGCGTGGCTGGCCGTTGTGATGGCCGTTCTCACCCTTTTAAATCCGGCCACGGCCCAAAATCCGGCCCAGAATCCGGCCGAGCAACCCGCTCCGCCCGCCGCCCTGAATTTCTCCAACGTCCCCTCGGGTACAAACGCGCCCAACACGCCGCTCAATCTCGAATTGCCCGCCGGGCTTTCCGGCGGACCCGAGCAGTGGACCAGTCCCGTGGGGCTGAGTTCGACGATCCAAGTCATGCTGCTCTTGACGGTCCTCAGTCTGGCCCCCGCCATCCTCTTGATGACAACATGTTTCGTGCGGATCGTGGTCGTGCTGGGCCTGCTACGTCAAGCCATCGGCACCCAACAGTTGCCGCCCAGCCAGGTGATCACCTCGCTTTCGCTCTTCATCTCCATCCTCATCATGACGCCGGTCTGGATGGAAGTTTACGACGGGGCCATCAAGCCCTACTCGAACAACGAAATCTCTCTCGAACAAGCCTGGGATTCCGGCGTGCAGCCCGTTCGCGAGTTCATGATCATGCAGATCGAACGCACAGACAACAGCGACGATGTGCGCCTGTTCCTAGAATACTTGCCCGAGCCGCCCGACCCCGACGCCACGGATTTCGGCTACAAAGACGTGCCCATCCAAGTCCTTTTGCCGGCCTTCATGCTCAGCGAATTAAAAACGGCCTTCCTCATCGGCTTCCAGATCTACCTGCCGTTCTTGATCCTGGACATGGTAATTGCGGCCGTGTTGGTCTCGATGGGCATGATGATGCTCCCGCCCGTTTTGATCTCCCTACCGTTCAAACTACTGCTGTTCGTCCTCCTAGACGGCTGGCACCTAGTGGTCGGAATGCTGCTAGAAAGCTTCGAGGTGTTTTTGTGACGCGGGAGGTATGAGGTATGAGGTATGAGCAGTGAGCAAA
>CAZISU010000578.1:1863-4784 GCA_964541935.1 uncultured Planctomycetaceae bacterium
CCTCAAACCTCAAACCTCAAACCTCAAACCTCAAACCTCAAACCTCAAACCTCAAACCTCAAGAAATGCAACCCCAAGACGCCATCGACTTAGGCCGCCAGGCACTGACTACCGCGCTGTTGATCGGCAGCCCCGTGCTGCTGGCCGGCATGTGCGTGGGCTTGTTGATCGGTCTGCTTCAGGCCCTAACCCAGATCCAAGAGCAAACGGTCGTCTTCGTCCCCAAAATCGTAGCCATGATAACCGTTCTCAGCCTGGCCTTACCCTGGCTGGTGTCGATGATGGTACAGTATTCGACGGATTTGATTACGGCGATTCCGGGTAATCTATAGAAAAATGTCCTCCGAATTCGGCCTAGAAAAACTGCTGCTCTTCACCATGGTGCTTTCCCGCATCAGTGGCCTGACGATGACCGCGCCGATTTTTGGAACCAAGGACGTGCCCATGCAGGTGCGGGCTCTGCTGGCGGCGGCCCTCTCGTTTCTGATGCTGCCGACCCAGTGGCACGTTAACGTTGGCTACCCGGGCTCGCTGGCAAATTACCTGTTTTTTATCTGCAGCGAGTTGATCATCGGCCTGTGCCTGGGCTTGGGAATAGTAATCCTATTTTCCGGCCTGCAAGTCGCCGGGCAACTGATCGGCCGCACCGGCGGCATGATGATGGCCAACGTTCTCGACCCGGCCTCCGGCGCCGAGATCCCCTTGTTCTCGCGATTGCTGTTCCTGCTCGCCCTATCCATATTCGTATGCATCGGCGGCCACCGCATGGTCATGGCGGCCTTGCTGGACACGTTCCAATCCATCCCGCCGGGCAGCGGGGTCATATCGACCACAATCGTGCCGGCCTTCACCGACCTGATCACGCAAAGTTTCGCCCTGGGAATCCGCTCGGCCGCGCCCGTCGTCACGGCCATCCTTCTATCGACGCTCATCATGGGACTGGTCAGCCGTACCATGCCCCAGTTGAACATCCTGGCCGTCGGCTTCGGCATGAACTCGATGCTGACTTTCGGCATCCTGGCACTCTCGGTCGGAGGAAGCGTCTACATCTACCAAGACGAAATCGAACCGGCCCTGACTCTCATGCTCCAAGCCATACACGGGCCGTAGGGGGAATGTCGAATTAAGAAGCCAGAATGACGAAAGAATTAAGAATGTCCAATGATCAAACCTCAAACCTGACACCTGATACCACAATAAATGCCCGAGCAAAACGGCGACAAATCACAAGATGCCACACCGCATCGCAGACAGGAAGCACGCAAGCAAGGCCAGGTGGCTAAGAGCCAGGATCTGGCCTCGGCCGTGCTCTTAATCTGTGGCCTGATGGTCTTGATGACGCTTGGTGGAGGCATAATCGACTTTCTCGGCCGTTACACGCAAAAACAACTCGGCGGGGCCGCCTGGCTGCAAGCCGACCAGGCCTTCGCCTACTTTGTTTGGGACGAAACCGTCCGTTCGCTGGCAAAATGCCTGTTGCCCATCTTTGGCTTGATGTTCCTCGTGGCAATTCTCATCAATATCTCACAGGTCGGCTTCTTGTTCCTGCCCGATAAACTCGCTCCCGACATCTCCAGACTCAATCCACTCAAAGGCTTCGGGCGGATATTCTCCATGGCAGGTGTCATGCGTCTAACCTTCGGACTGTTTAAAATGCTGGTCGTGGCCACGGTTGCCCTCTCCAGCCTTTACTACCAACGCGAGACGCTCTTGGCCCTTTCGGCCTTGAGCGTAATACAAATCGCCGTTTTCCTCATCGATGTGCTGCTTTGGACGGCCTTAAAAGTTGGTGTCGCACTGTTGATTCTGGCCGTGCTCGATTTTGCGTTCCAACGCTGGAAGCACGAGCAGGACATGAAGATGACCCAACAGGAAGTTCGCGAAGAAATGAAGAACCTCGAGGGTGACCCCCAGGTTCGAGCCCGACGGCGGCAGGTCCAACGCCAATTAGCCATCAATCAGCTCTCCCAATCCGTGCCCAAAGCCGACGTCGTGGTGACCAACCCCACCGAACTGGCCATCGCCATTCAATACGACCCCGAGACCATGGCGGCGCCTATCGTTCTGGCTAAGGGAGCCGGCATGATCGCCCAGCGTATCCGCCGCATGGCACTCGAACACGGCATCCCCATTGTCGAAAAGAAACCGCTGGCCCAGGCCCTATATCGCGAAGTCGATATCAACCAGCCCGTCCCACACGACAAATACGCCGCCGTGGCCGAAATCCTCGCCTATGTCTATCAATTGAAGGGTAAAAAGGCACCCGATTTGAGTAGGCGAACTGCTGCATAGAGCCTCGATAAAAGAAAAAACTCTCCCTAACAAGTGAATATACCCCGCTCACTTGAGGTCTAGTGACGTAAGGTGTTTGACTACACAGCCTTACGTCATACGCTTCAGCGTGAATGCATTCTCGTCGCCCCCACTCTTTGGGACAATTACTACCGCAATCACACTCTATAGAGTTAGTTCATTTGAACCAGTGTGGTTAAAAAAACCCCGTGGCGACTACCAAAACGGCTCCAGAACTGGTAGAATCCGTGGGCTTCGAGTGGTTGAACCATCGAGAGCCTATTCTAGTTCTTTTCTGTTGCAAGCTGGAATTCACTGGCAATCGACCATGGAAAACCCCCATGGAACCGACGGAGCGAGTACACCCCACAGGGCCCGATAAGGTAAAAGCTTATGATCGATGTCATTCTCAAACTTGTAGAAGAGGGACGTGATCTCTCGATGGATCAGATGGCGGAGACCATCGGGATTATTATGGAGGGGCGTTGCAGCGAGGACCAGATTGCCAGACTTTTGGTGGCGTTGCACAGCAAGGGTGAGACGGTGGCCGAAGTAGCCGGAGCGGCTCAGGCCCTGCGTCGGCTCATGACACCCATTAGAACCAACCGATCCAACGTGATCGACGTGGT
>CAZISU010000579.1:0-4784 GCA_964541935.1 uncultured Planctomycetaceae bacterium
ATCTAGGCAAACCAATCTCTTGGTGTACCCTCAATTGCGATTTGCGGCACTAGCCAATGGCGTCAAAGTGGAATTGATGGGGGTCTCGGAGAATCCATCAAAAGACCGATCGTGGTGGCGGCCAGACGGCTCGCCGCTTGATAGGCGCCCATACGACTGGCTGGGCAGTTCAGTCACTCCTGGCGAGCACCAGATTGGACGCGAAATAGCAGTTCAACTCGGCGATCTTTCCTCAGAACCGGCAAGCGTGATCTGGAAGGTCACGCCTTCATTCAGCACGGCCGGCACGAGTCCGGTTTCAGGACTTAACAACGCGATGCCGAACGTCTATGCTGTGGCGGCCGTGATACCCACGGACAAAGCGGTTGCCGATGTGAGCGTCGGCGTGGCTGGCGGAACGTGGAAGACCGTCATCGAGGTGCCTAGCCAAATTAGCCACTCGGCAGGTGTTCCCGGAGGATTTGTAGCGTTCTCCGAAGCGTATGAGAAGGACGGCAAACTGTTTGTCCCTGTTGCTACGAGTATCACGGGTGTGCCGTTGCGTGTCATTGCCGTGGGAAAGGATGGCCGAGAGCACCCCGGCGGCGGCCTCACGAGCCATGGTCCAACGATGAATCAAATCACCGCCAGCTTCGGAAAGCTCGCCCTTGCGGACGTGAAGGTGTTTCGGCTCCAATCGCGACCTTACCTATGGGTCGAGTTCCGCAATGTCTCGCTGCAAATCGGACAGAAGACCGACGTGCAGGTGGTTGTGTCCGACATATCGGTGCAAGAGCAACAAAAGGCTCCGCAACGACAGTCATCCGATCTCAAGAAAGTGGACTTTGTCATTGGACCCCATGCGTTTGCCAACGGAGACGAGATAGTGATCGAAGAGGTTCGCTCCGAGCTTGGCACGCTGGCCAAGGGCGACATCGTGACCGTGAAAGGGACCTACACTCTAGCAAGTCGATCGAATGCCAAACTTGCTTTTTATGTCACGCAGGGTAGCAAAGATCCGCCAGACGACAGCCCAGCAGCGGATCATCCAATTATGCCAATTCAGGCGGGCAGCTCCTCGTTCGAACTAAAACACCGCATCAAGTGCAACGGGCATCTGCATATCAGCTTCTATCCGGTTCCGTTCAGCGGCAGCTTTGGGGCCATATATTTCGGCACCGAATCACAAATGAAAGAAATTGCCCACTGGAATGTGGAAGGTTGGGTAAAGAAAACTGCGGAAGAAATTCGCAAGCGCGCGGAAAGTGTCATCGGGCATCCAATAGTCGTGCCCAAGCCTTCTGCTAAGTCTGCGAAGGCGACTAAAGAGAAAGCCGTCAGCGGCAAGAAGAATGTCAACATGCCATGAAGGTACTTGCACGACTGGGCGGTTTCTGTATAATAACTGGTTCGAAATTTGTCCGGCAATTTGTCCCGTTTGGATGATAAAGATTGTCAAAATCGCCGGAAACACAACATAATTAGGCTCGTTGGCATCCGTAGCGGCACTGTCAGCATTATTAGAGCACTCCCTCAAGGGCTTGCACCTGAAATACCGGGTCGCCCGATGGTGGGGTGTTTTTTTATTGGAGTTTTCAGATTTCAGGTGTGAGGTGTCAGGTTTCAGGAAGTGAGTATTGTTGTTTCCTGATACCTGAAACCTCACTCCTGAAACCTCAAATTAACCGTGCTCGCGTTGGTATCCGTGGTGGCACTACAGCGCGCTTGCGAGCGATAATTGCGAATCAGGCCCCCTGACCCACCGGGCGGGCGGAGGCCTTCTATGTACCTGGACATTTCTTTGTAATGCGCCAGGCCGGAGGAATTTCAATATGGCTGAACATGCAGCACAATCTTTAACCCCCCGTGACGTACCGGCCGTCGAGACAAAATATCGACGCATCGGTACGCCTATTCCCGTACCAGAGTCGATTCCCGTTCTGGAGAAACTTCGCCGCTACGAGCCCCGTTCGATGAGCGGACAGCCGTTGGTGGTTTGGGACCGAGCCGAGGATTGCCAGGTTTACGACCGTTGGGGCAACTGCTGGCTCGATTGGTCGTCGGGCGTGTTGGTAACAAACGCCGGCCACAACCATCCCAAGATCGCCAAGGCCATGGTCGACCAGATCAACCACGGCTTGACGCACAACTACTGCTTCCCATCCCAAGCCCGCGCCGATCTGACCGAGAAGTTGGCCAACGTCGCGCCCGAGGGGCTAGACAAGGTGTTTTTGTTGACCACGGGTTCCGAGGCCACCGAGTGCGCGGTCAAGCTTGCTCGCACCTGGGGCGAGAATCTGGGCGGCGAGAAGAAGATCGGCATCGTGACCTTCGACAACGCCTTCCACGGACGCACGATGGGCTCGCAGATGGCCGGCGGCATCCCGTCGCTGAAAACCTGGATCGTGAATGTCGACAAAGACATGGTGCAGGTGCCGTTCCCCTGTGGTTTCCGCGGCCCCGACACGAGCTTCGAGGGCTTTCTCAAATCCCTGGAAGAGCAAAACGTTACGCCCGACATGATCGCCGGCGTGATGACCGAGACCTACCAGGGCGGCAACGCCAGCTTCGCCCCGCCCGAGTACATGCAGAAGCTGCGTCACTGGTGCGACGAGCACCGCGTGGTGCTGATCTGCGACGAGGTGCAAGCCGGATTTGGCCGCACGGGCAAGTATTGGGGCTTCGAGCATTACGGCATCGACCCGGACCTGATTTGCTGTGGCAAGGGCATCAGTAGCGGTATGCCGCTCTCGGCCGTGATCGGCCGCAACGACATCATGGACCTCTACGCGCCCGGTTCGATGACCTCGACGCACACGGGCAACCCCGTCTGTGCGGCGGCCGCGCTGGCCAGTCTGGCTGTGATCGAAGAAGAAGGCCTGGTCGATAATTCCTTCAAGATGGGCGAAATCTTGCAGCCCGAGTTGCGACGCATCGGCCAGATGTATCCCGAACATATCGGCATGGTACACGGCAAGGGCCTGGTAGCGTCGCTGCATATCGTCAAGCCCGGCGGAATCGAACCCGATACGGAACTGGCGTCCGCAATCGTCTTGCGTTGCGTGGAGAAGGGCCTGATGATGTTCGCCCCGGTTGGTTACGCGGGCGCATCGGTCAAGGTCTCGCCGCCATTGACAATTAGCGAAGAACCGTTGCGTGAAAGCATCGCCGTTCTGGAAGAAGCTTGCAAGGAGGTGATCGGATGAGTGAAAAACCCATTGATGTCCTAATCGTCGGCGGCGGCATGATCACGCACGATCAGATCCTGCCGTCTATCTATCACCTGCAACGCGCCGGTAAAATCGGCACGATCAAGATCTGCGCGCTCAATTCGGCCCCGCTACGCGATCTGGCCGAAGAGCAGGCCTTCGCCGAGGCCTTTCCGGGCCAATCGTTCCAGGCCTTTCCGGCCTTGGACGAGCCGGACGACAAGCTGTATCCCGATATGTACAAGGAACTGATCGCCCAGATGCCGCCGCGTAACTTGGTCGTGGTGGCCGTGCCCGACCATTTCCACGATCCGGTCATCCGCTTCGCCTTGGAACACGATCAACATGTGCTGACGGTCAAACCGCTGGTGCTTAAGTACGACCAGGCGCTGGCAATCGAAAAGCTGGCCCACGAGAAGGGCCTGTTTGTGGGCGTCGAATACCACAAGCGTTTCGACCGCCGTTCACTCGAAGCGCGGCGTGGCTATCGGGCCGGGCGATTGGGCGAGTTCAAGTGCGGCGAGTCCAAGCTGGTCGAGCCATATTACTATCGGCACTCGAATTTTCAGAACTGGTTCACCAAGGAGAACACCGACCCCTTCACGTATATCGGCTGCCACTACGTCGACCTGATCTACTTCATCACCGGCCTCAAACCGGTCGAGGTCACCGTCCGTGGCACCGAGGGCACGTTCCCCAACGGCAACGTGGGCTATATGTGGTCGGCCGGCATCGTGGTCTGGGATAACGGGGCCGTGCTCAACGTGCTAAACGGGCTGGGCTACCCCGACGAAGGCGCGGGAACCAACGACCAGGGCATGTGCCTGTATGGCGAGGGTGAAAATTGCGGGACGATCATCAAGCACAACGATCAGTTCCGCGGTTGCAGCTACGGCTATACCGACAAAGCGTCCGGCGCGGCCTTCCGCTACATCAACCCCGACTACTTCCGCCTCGTGCCCTGGCAGGCCGACGGACTCAAACCGGTGGGCTACGGCTACGATTCGGTCGAAGCCAGCGTGCTTTCGGCCATCGACGTCAACGCCGCCGGCGGACTTACTGATCGGCAAGCGGCCCTGAAAAAGATCGACGATCGCGGCATCGTGGCCACGCCACAGAACAGCTCGATCAACGAACTGGTAACCGAAGCCGTGCGTCTGTCAATCCAAAACGACGGCCGACCGGCGGTTATCGACTACGGCGACAATCCGGGCGCGCGGCTGCGCGACGTCTAACAACACGATTCACATCAGACCTTCTGAAAACCACAACACGGCCGCGTCAGTTTCGCGGCCGTGTTCGTTTCTTGGTTGTTAGGACTTTCTGGGCTTCCGCACACGCAAGTTACGGATGAACCTAAAAACATTGGAGATTTTTTGCCGACTCACACGAATAGGTGCTTATATGTTATGGAAAACTTGGTATACAGAGGCGTGAGCGGCTTGCCCGTTCTTTTATATGTCCTCTGCATCACAACAGCACCCCTTTTCATCCCAGGAGTCACGTCATGCAACTCGAAGGCACCGTGTTCGATCGAGCTAAGGCCCTTTTTATGCATTATGCCGAGCCCTTGGGCTTGGAGCAAAAGTACCCGGG
>CAZISU010000580.1:0-4780 GCA_964541935.1 uncultured Planctomycetaceae bacterium
GTGCAGGCGGCGGATCTCGCGGCGGAGGTGATCTCGCAAGGGACCGTCGAGGCTCGAGAGCGGCTCGTCCATAAGATAAACGTTAGCGTGTCGAACAAGCGCACGGCCGAGTGCCACACGCTGCCGCTGACCGCCGGATAGCTGGCTCGGCCTCCGCTCGATGAGCGGTAAAAGTCCCAGCAGTTCGGCAACCTCGGCCACCCGATGCCGAATTTCAGGCTGGTCCGTGCCGCGCATCTTCAGGCCGAAGGCCATGTTGGCAAAAACGTCCAGATGTGGATATAGCGCCTGGTTCTGGAAAACCATAGCCACATTTCGGCGAGCTGGCGCAACGTTCACCGGTGAGATTTTGTCGGCCGATTCAACGCAACGATTGTCGATGAAAATTGAACCGCTCGTAACAGGTTCGAGGCCGGCGATAATGCGAAGCATGGTTGTTTTGCCGCAACCCGAGGGACCGAAAAGCACGACCAGTTCGCCGTCGGCCACATCGAGCGAAAAGTCGTCGACGACCGTGGGGCCGTGGCGAAAGGTTTTAGTTATGTGCTTTAGGGTCACAGGCGGCATGGAGTTTCCTTGTGGTTTCAGCCTTTGGGATCTATCCTTTTCCCAACAATAACTCCCATTGTCGACCGAGAAGCCCCCGGAGGCAAGGGTTTTTGTGCCGCAGAGCGTGGGACAAGGTCTAGATGGCATTTTTTTCTGATTTTGCCATTTCCCATACCACCTAGTCGTAAGCCCCCGCTGCGATTAGAATTAGAGAGATGGAACCCTCCAAAATACCATCATCCCGTCCACCGCTGGGGCTTAGCCCGGTCGCTTTCGGCGTTGCCTGTTGTATTACGTCCGCAATTGCATATACCGCGGTGAATATCTGCTTGCGTTTCATGTCGACCCAATGTGACCAGGTTTGGGTGGTATTCATGAAGGAATTGATGACGGTGGTGATCGTAGGGCTGTGGCTCGGGACTCAGGCTTATCGGGGCAAGAAGGTTCTTCCCGGAGCACGTCTGCTAGTGGTGTTGGCGGTGATGGGCCTGATTACGCAATGGGCTGGAAATCTGCCGGTCATTTGGGCCATGAGCGTGGTGGGGTTGTCTATTACGATCCCGGTCGCGCTGGGCACCAACCTAACGTTCAGTGCAATATTAGGTTGGTTCATCTTGCGAGAAAAGATCACGGGCACATCAGCGTTTGCAATCGCCTTGATGTCAATCTCGGTGGTGCTGTTCAGCCTTGGAGCTTCGCAGGTAAGCGAAGCGATCACAGCCTCGACGGGAAAGAGTGTTTCGACAACGATGACTATCGTGGCAGTGCTCGCGGCGGTTACCGCGGGAATTGTTTTCGCATGTCTGGCCATCGTAATTCGCCGCTCGGTCACACGTTCTACCAGCCCCAGCGTGGTGGTCTTCATGATTACCTTCTTAGGCGTTCTCACACTTGGGCCGTGGAGCCTGTATCAAAACGGCGTGGAAATGCTCTACGCCATCCCCGTGCGCGACCACATACTAATGATCGTGATGGGTAGTTTGAATCTAATCGGCTTCATATCGGTGGCGAAGGGCTTGGAGATGACGACGGTCGCACATGCGAACGTGCTCACGGCCTCGCAGGTGGCCATGGTCGCGGTGGCGGGGATGATGCTTTTCAACGAACCGGCCAGCCCTTGGCTGATCGTGGGCGTTTGCCTTGCAATAGCGGGGATCATTATCATACGCCCGGCTCACGAAGAAGAGATCGAGGTTTCGACGGGCGTTTAGACGGGCGTTCAGACGACGAGCAAGCGATATCTGACTCGGTGAGCATGCGAACGATCTAACGAGTTCGCATTCGGCATAGTTTCGCCTTTTGGATCCATGCTTGCAACCGTTACCACCCAGTGAGTTTACCTGTTCCCGTTTTTTCAAGGGCTAACAGGCGGCAGACTTTATTCACGCGTCACAGATTGCCACTTACGATATTTTCCTCCACCAGGGTGTAGGACTTAAGAGGAATGTTTTATTTTTAAGCGTTAAACTGCTTTCGTAAAATTGACGACCCCTTGCATTAAGGGCCGTGATTTTACCGAATCTCGGCGTCTACGGGGCATTGCACTTTTTCACAGGGAGGGTTGTGTAATGTCGCGTATGGTTCGAGCAATTATCTTGGCCACGTTTCTTTTGACGACGATGGTTGTGGCATCAACTCCGGCGTGGTCCGCTTCCGGCCGTGGCAGTCTAGATGGCTATACGGAAGCGACTTCCCACGGTGCGTCCTTTCGGACTTGCTCGGGTATAATGGGTGGAGCCGATTTTGTAATCGCGAAACCAACCACCGGCAGCCTGGAGGGAATCTCTCTGACATCGCCGCATGACAATGCGGATCTTGCACACGAGTTCAAGGGCAACAACTTCAATCTCAGCCCCAGGTTCTGGCTGGGCTACGTCAACCAAAGCGGGTGTGGCGTGCGATTCCGGTATTGGAACTACGATCACGAACTCGAATCCGAGGCTGCTACTTTCGGTGTACCCGGCGTAATTGCACTTACAAACCGGGGGGGGCTGGAAGTCCAAGCGGTCGATATCGAGGCAACCCAACAGATCGAGCTTGGCCGATGGAATGCAAACGTCGCTGCCGGACTCCGCGTGGGCCATGTGGCCCACGATTCGAATCTGAATTTTGACATTTTTGATTCAACCATATTCGATCTGCACACCCGCAACTCGTTCGACGGGGTGGGACCGACCATTGCCGCCGAATTGCGGCGTCGCATGGGCAGTAGTGATTTGCAATTCGTAGTTACGGGGCGCGGTGCGTTTCTTTTCGGGACATCCACACAAACCTTTGCTTGCAACCAGAACCTGGATTTCACCTATTTGCGAAACAACGGCGTGGAGGCTTCCCTGCTTCCCGCCGCCTCGATGACCGTCAAGAGAGACCAACTCATTTCTGTTGCAGAGTTGCAATTCGGACTCGAATGGACAAAAGATCTGAAAAGCGGAGCTACCGTTTTCGTGGAAGGTTTGTTCGAAGGGCAGGTGTGGGCCAACACGGGCGGCAACCATATGACGATGACAAAAAGTTCCGACCTGGGCATGGTGGGATTCGTGTTCGGGGCGGGAATTTCTCGTTAATAATTGATAGACTCAGCTTGCTGAAAGCCGCATAAGTAACGACCCGAGAGCAACCAACATGAGCCCCGCGTTTGGTAGTTTGCCTTCCACACGGGGCTCATTTCTTCCCTCCAGCATAGGCGGCCGATAATTGGCCGCGTCGCTGACGGAAAAGGCCAAAAGTCTTGACGGAAAATACCATTGATCGAGACGGTTCGGCTGCTATTTAATGCCAATAGGCAAAGTGGCATGATCTGGCCTTAGATCCACGTCCGATCACGACTGGATAACGCAGTTTATCTGCGTTTTTCGCCAGAGCTAACAATACAGCAGCAGTGGAGAATGAAAGTGGATAATTCGATCAATCGGCGAGAGTTTCTATCTAGTAGCAGTCGACTGGCCGGCGGTGTTGCGGCGCTGGCGACAGGTTCTCAACTTGCTTTAGGGGCAGGCAAACAAAACTCCAAGTTTAAATTGTCCGACGCTTTTCTCCGCTATAAAAAATTCAATCCAAAGGTTCCCGTCTACTGCGTGACCCCGGAACTCGACGGCTGCTTTCACCGCTTTTTCAACACCTCGCCGATCAGTCCATCGGGCCGATATTTGGCCGTTACCAGATTGCTAAGCGAAGATCGACTATCGTCGCCCGGCGAGTTGGCCGAGGTCGTGTTGGTTGATCTGAAAACCGGCAAGCATAGTGTGCTTGCCAAAACTCGGGGTTTCGACAGCCAACTCGGCGCGCAAGCTCAGTGGGGTGCGACAGACAACGAGTTGTATTTCAACGATCTCGAAATGAAGTACTGGCACGGGTTCGGCGTGCGTATGGATCCGCTCACGGGCAAACGTCTCAACCTGGAAGGTCCGGTTTTCGAGGTTTCACAGGACGGCCGCTATGCTGCCGGTATCTGCCTTTTGCGCAGCGGGATCACTCAACGCGGCTACGGTGTAGTGGTTCCGGCAGAAGTGCTCCCTTGGAATGAGGGCGCGGTCGCCGACGACGGTGTTTACCTTACCGACACCGCTACTGGAAAATGCCGCCTGACGGCTTCCTATAAAGATATCGTCGATGCCTGCGGCGACAAAGTCGCTCCCTTGGACCCCGATCGCGGCGGCGGATATCACGGACATCAGATTTCGTGGAATCCGCAAGGAACCCGGCTTATGCTCTGCCTGGCATTCAACTATCCGCAGCCAAGGAAATTCAAAAAACGCCCCTTGGATATCAGTCTGGTGACCCTCAAGCCCGACGGCACCGACATCCAGGTCCCCTTGCCTGCCCGCGTCTGGAACCGTCTTGGCAATCATCCCTGTTGGTGCCCTGACGGGGAGCATATCAGCATGAATTTCAAACTCAACGGTAGTAAACGCTACAAGCTTGTGCGAATGCGATATGACGGACAGGGCCTGGCTGCGATGACCACGGCGATGGGCACTGGACACCCCACGCTACACCCCGACGGTCGTCACATCCTCACTGATACCTACCAGTTTGAAATGCCCGGTTTCACCGATGGCATTGTTCCCATTCGTTGGATCGACGCTGCCAAGGGCACCGAGGAACACCTCTTGCAAATCCACTCCCGACCGCCGTATTCGGGCCCTAACCAGGCGCTGCGTCTCGATCCGCACCCCGCATGGGGCTTGTTGATTTACTGCTCAATTGAGGTGAATGAACTGTCGTGGCTCGC
>CAZISU010000581.1:0-4774 GCA_964541935.1 uncultured Planctomycetaceae bacterium
GGCGTCGGCTTCCTCGATGCGGCCTACCATTTCATCTTCGTGGCACGCCCCCAGGGCACTCACCCGAGCTATATCTCCAGCCACGCCACGCTCCGGCTCCAAGTCATCTGTAACATAATCCGCGACAATAAGGTGAAACTGTTTGTTGTCTGACAAGGTCGATTCTTTCCTTCGTTAAAAAAACTCGGTCGGAGGCGTGTGGCTCGCCGTTGAAGGTTTTTGTCCAACTGGCAAACATGTATGATATTAGACTAACCGTGGTTCTTACAACCCCTATACGTTATTACAGTAATGCGGGTCTATATCCGAGTAGAACGATACGCTGCCACACGTTATCATTTCATTTTCTCCTTGAGACGACCAAAAAATCGAGCATTACGCCGGGATACCCCAGAAGATGAACGCAGAAGAACTAAAACAAGCCGACCCCAGACACCGGCCCGCGGCTTGGCGTCGACACTTGCACGCGGTCATATTCGAAGCCAAAACGCCGGTTGGCAAGGCATTCGACATCTTGATATTGATGCTGATCGTATTGAGCGTGATTGTGGTCATGCTCGACAGCGTGGCCGAGATACATAACAAGTACTGGTCCTGGCTGGTCTCGGTCGAGTGGGTAATTACGATCCTTTTCACTTTCGAATATATAGCCCGTCTGGCATGTGTTTCACGCCCCTGGCTATATGCGCGAAGCTTCTACGGCATTGTCGACCTGCTGGCCGTGTTGCCCACCTATCTTAGCGTGTTCTTTGTCGGCTCGCAGACACTCATGATGATTCGCGTCATCCGCCTGCTACGCATATTCCGCGTCTTCAAGCTTTCTCGTCACCTAAAAGAAACCCGCGCTCTGTTGATCGCTCTGAAAGCAACCCGCCAGCGAGTGACCGTCTTTTTGGTAACCGTGCTCACGCTGATCCTCATCATCGGCTCGATCATGTACCTCATCCAGGGAGGTGATCCCGATACGCAGTTCACTAGTTTCCCCCGCAGCGTCTATTGGGCCATCGTGACCATGACCACTGTGGGCTACGGAGATATCGCGCCGCGAACTGTGCTCGGGCAAACCCTGGCCGCGGGCGTAATGATCTTGGGCTACGGCATCATCATCGTACCGATCGGCGTATTTTCGGCCGAAGTGGTCGCCGCCAAACGTGCCGGACTAAGCCCCGAAGCATGTCCCGGCTGCGGCGCCGAAGGACATGATATCGACGCCGAGCATTGCAAGTATTGCGGAGCGAAGTTATAAAACTTCCTCAACGGCGGCAACGGTCGCGTCTATATCGGCTTCGCTGTGAGCAACCGAAACGAACAACGCCTCGTACTGACTGCACGGCATATAGAACCCGCGATCCAAGAGCCCGTGAAAATAGTCGGCATACCGCTTGGTATCGCAACTCGCGGCGATCTCCCAATCGGTGACCGCCTCGGGGTTGAAGAAAAGCGTCATCATCGAGCCCACGCGAGCCGTGCTGTGCGGAACACCGGCCGCAGTGGCCACACGTTCCATCCCAGCCGCTAGTCGCTCGCTCAGCTTGTTCAACATGGGATAGGGGTTGGTGTCTCGTAGCGTTTCCAACGTAGAAATCCCCGCCGCGGTGGCCAAGGGATTGCCACTTAAAGTGCCGGCCTGAAAAACCGACCCGGCCGGCAGCACGTGGTTCATGATCTCCGCCCGGCCGCCATAAGCACCCACCGGCAGCCCGCCGCCGATGATCTTACCCAGCGTCGTCAGATCCGGAATCACGCCGTACAGCGATTGGGCCCCGCCGTAGGCCACGCGAAAACCGGTCATGACTTCGTCGAAGATCAAAAGTGACCCGGCCTCGCTGGTTAGATCACGCAGCGCGTGAATAAATTCGTTGCTACCTGGCACGCAACCCATGTTGCCCACCACCGGCTCGCAGATAACCGCGGCTATTTTTTTCCCGTGTTGCCGAAAAGCCTCCGCCGCCGCTTCGGTATCGTTATAGGGCAGTACCAGAGTATCTCCCGAGGTGCCGCGTGTAACTCCCGGCGAGTCGGGCACAGCCAGCGTGGCCGCAGCGCTGCCGGCCGCCACCAGCAGGCTGTCCACGTGCCCGTGATAATTGCCCGCGAATTTTACAATAATATCGCGCCCCGTAAAACCTCGTGCCAGCCGCACGGCCGACATCGTGGCCTCGGTGCCGGAATTCACTAACCGCAATTTTTCCACCGATTGCACGGCCTCGATCACCAATTGCGCCAAATCGCTCTCGGCCTCGGTCGGCGCGCCAAAACTAGTGCCCCGCTCGACTGCCTCACCAAGGGCTTCCACAACGGCCGGGTGGCGATGCCCCAAAATCATCGGGCCCCACGAGCCGATGTAATCCAGATAGCGATTCCCATCGATGTCGAACAGGTACGCACCATCGGCACGGTCGATAAACACCGGATCCTTGCCCACGGCCCCAAAGGCCCTGGCCGGGCTGTTCACCCCGCCCGGCATCATCTGTTTAGCTCGTGCAAAAGCCGCGTTACTTTTATCTCTGGCCATTTTTATCTTATCTATTACCAAACAAAGAACGGATCGAACAAAACGCCTATTCTACTACTAACCCGAAGCGCAAGCGAGGCGAGACGCGAAGTTCACCCAGATTTTCCGCCCTTACCTTGCGACTCACGATGAGTCATACTTTCCCCACGCCTATCCCCCACAATGATCATCCATTATAATTGCGGAAAATTCCCAGACAGAGCGATTCCCGACTCCCGCCATGAAATACGAAAACGTTTACATCGAATCCATCAACTATTCCATTCCCGACGAAATCGTCACTTCCGACGAAATCGAATCCCGTCTGGAACCGCTTTATACACGGCTACGCTTGCCCGAGGGACGCTTGGAGTTGATGACCGGCATCCGCGAGCGGCGTTTCTGGCCACCCGGCATGATGCCGGGCGAAAAAAGTATCGAAACGGGTGAAAAAGCCATTCGCTGCTCGGGCATCGACCGCAGCCGCATCGGCGCTTTGGTACACGGCTCGGTCTGCCGCGACTACCTCGAACCAGCCACTGCTGCCGGGGTGCACAACGGGCTTGGCCTTGCCACCGACTGCCAACTCTACGACGTTTCCAACGCCTGTCTGGGCCTGCTCAACGGCATGGTGCAAGTCGCCAACATGATCGAGTTGGGACAGATCAGTGCCGGTTTGGTCGTAGGCACCGAAAGCAGCCGCGGACTGGTGGAAACCACCATTAAACAGCTAAACGCCGATACGTCGTTAACGCGTGCGAAAATAAAATTGGCCGTGGCTTCGATGACAATCGGATCGGGCAGCGCCGCCGTCTTGCTTACCAATCGCGCACTCAGCAAAACTGGCAACCGCCTGCTCGGCGGCGTGGCGCGTGCAAATACCGACTTCTGCCACCTCTGCCGCAGCGACCGCGACCAATCGGCCGACGCCGACATGAGCCCCTTGATGTGGACCGATTCGGAAACGCTCATGCAAGAGGGCGTAAAAACGGCCCAAGCGGCCTTCGAGGACTTTCTCAAAGAAATGGATTGGCAACGCGAAGACATCGACCGCACTTGTTGCCACCAGGTCGGCCGCGCCCATCGCAAACTCACGTTTGAAGCCTTGCAACTCGACACAAAAATCGACTACGCAACCTTCGAAACTCTGGGCAACACCGGTTCGGTCGCTTTGCCGATGACCGCCGCCAAAGGCATCGAAGACGGACACCTGGCGAAAAACAACCGCGTAGCTTTCCTCGGCATCGGCTCGGGCATAAACGTTTTGATGCTTGCTATCGATTGGCAAGCCGACCATCGAGCCTAAACGCATACCGACTGCTGCCGATCCCGTGGGCGTTATCTATTGGGGGAGTGTCGCGACCTATATCTCTAGCTTGACTCCAGCTTCCTTTCTTGTGGACACTCACCAGTCGTCACTGTTTGCCTCCCCTTCTCTGTTTAAAGCGGTTCCATACTGCGCTATCTGCTCACGCTCTCCGTCTCTCCCAGACTACACCACCCACTAGAGATTATTTTCCTCGATATTGTTTCTGCTTGGATAAAAATCTTGACACGTTTCTAGTTATTCATAAAATTTACGATTGTGGCGATAGCGTAACTTATAAGATCTAGTGTGCATCTTTACTGGGGAGAGCTACGATGAGGAAGAATTCTTTCGCGGCGGCTTCGTTTGTGATTTGTTTGGCGGTTTGTTTCAGCACGCCTCTTCAAGCTGGCGTGGTTTCACTTTCTTCGTCTACGTTAGATGATCTTGTGGGTGGAAATCCGGTTCTGGTTGGTACTGACGTAGTCTCAACTCTACTCAACGGTGACAGCCTTAGGGCGGAAGTTGTTAGTGCGGCCTTCACAGGTGATGGTGGCGACTATGTTTACCTTTATCAGGTCGACAATGTAGGCGTAGCCGGAAACACGGCAACCGAAATGTTCACTCTATGGCCTTTCCGCGGCGCCACTAGCAATACTTTGCTTGGCCGCCTGACTGGCGACTTGCCGGCCGGTTTTCTATCCGGGGGTGTGGCTGGTGAAGATGTGGCTTTTATCGACGAGCCATCCCAAGATCCGGTCATATCCTTCTACTTCCCGAAACTATACGGCAAACACATCGATATCGGCCAGCACAGTATGGTTTTGTTCGTTAAGAGCCCGTACTCGCCGGATACAATCATCGGCAACGTTATCGGCGGCACGGCGCAAACCGGTTTGGTTGTTGGCCCTGTTGCGGTCCCCGAGCCCAGTACTATCGCCTATCTTCTTATCGGTAGTTTAATGACAGTGGCA
>CAZISU010000582.1:0-4764 GCA_964541935.1 uncultured Planctomycetaceae bacterium
GCAGTCGAACTTCATTGACAGTGTTACGCACGAGCTGAAGTCGCCTATCGCTTCGATGAAGCTGTATTTGCAAACTCTGGGCCGGCGCAGCGTTTCGGCCGAACAGCAGGCGGGTTTCTTGCGGGCCATGCTCGAGGATGTCGAACGGCTCGACCATCTGACCGACCAGATGCTCGACGCCGGTCGCGTGGAAACCCGCGCCAAGGACGATGATTTGGAGGACGTGCCGCTAGGGCCGTTGTTGCGCGATTGCGCGGAAACTGTTTGTCTTCGTTATCGGGTTGATCCAGGAACTGTTAAACTCGATTTGTCGCCCTGCACGGTACACGCGCGGCGGGTCGATTTGGACATGATATTTCGCAACTTGATCGACAACGCCGTTAAGTATGCGGGTAAGCAGCCCGAAGTCGAGGTGACTTGCCGTGGTCGGTCGGAAGGGCGGATCGGTGTCGAGGTAATGGATAACGGTCGTGGTATTCCGCCAAAAATGCGTCGCAAGATTTTCGGCCGGTTTGTGCGTCTGGGGCTGGAACTGCAACGCGATCGGCCCGGCACGGGGTTGGGGTTGTATATTGTCAGGACGCTGGTCACGCGGTTGCGTGGGCGCGTATGCGTACACGATCGAGAGGACGCTTCCGGCACGGTATTCGAAGTGGTTTTGCCGGGCGTTGTAATTAAAACCGACGACGTTAAGGGCGTCGATGAAATGCTGGCGAATGAAGGAGGAACCGACGCATGAGCCAAGCCCACGATCATATTCTGGTCGTCGAGGACGAAATGCATCTGGCGGCCGGAATCAAGTATAATCTGGAAGCCGAAGGATACCGCGTTACGGCCGTCGGCGACGGGCCGGAGGCGCTACGATTTATCGAGAAAAACAGTGGCGTCGGGCTGGTTATACTCGACCTGATGCTGCCGGGGATGAGCGGGTACGCAGTGTGCGAAGCTATTCGCGAGGCCGGCAACAATATGCCTGTGATGATCCTTAGCGCCCGCACGCTTAGCGAAGATCGAGCCCGCGGGTTCGACGTGGGGGCCGATCAGTATATGATGAAGCCGTTCGATTTGGACGAGTTTCTGTCGCGGGTTAAGAATCTACTGCGGCTGAACAATCGGCGTAGCAGTGGGGAAGCCTCGCAGTCCGAGCCGCTACGGCTTTATGAGTTCGGCAGCGCGAAGATTAACTTCGAGACCTTTGAGGTCACCGTGGCCGACGAGCCCATACGTATGACGCACCTGGAGATCAAGCTGCTGCGGTATTTTGTGGAAAACGAAGGGCGTGTTGTCCCGCGACATGAGCTGCTGGAAAATGTGTGGGAGATGTCGGGCTCGATGGTCACGCGGGCGCCGGACCAGTTTATTCGACGTTTGCGTAAAATGTTCGAGCCGAATCCGGCCGAACCGGTGTATTTTCTTACGCTTCGGGACACGGGGTATCGGTTTGTGGCGGACGGGAAGGGGCAAGAGGGATAAATTTTTACAGAAGGGAACGAAGGTAAGGAAGGTTGGTTTTACGGAAGTAAGGAAGTAAGGAAGTAAGGAAGGAGTTATCGTTTTGCGATTGATGATTATTGCTTGTGAGATTTTTTACCGCGAGGTTTCGGCCGTTGTGGCTCGGTCGGTTAATCGGGTGGATGTGCTGTTTATGCCCAAGGGGCTGCACGATATCGGGCAGGAGAAAATGCAGCAGGCACTGGTCGACGCGTTGGGCGATATCGACGAGACGCAGTACGACGCCGTTTTGCTGGGCTATGGGCTGTGTAACAACGGGCTGGTGGACCTTTGTGCGGGAAAGATTCCGCTGGTTGTGCCGCGGGCCCACGATTGTATGACGCTTTTTTTGGGCTCCAAGGAGCGTTATCTGGAGTATTTCCATGAAAACCCGGGCGTTTACTTTAAGACTACCGGTTGGGTCGAGCGGGGCGATGGGGTGCAGCAGTTTGTCGACGAGGCGATTCAGAACGAAACCGGGTTGGGGCAAAGCTACGAGGCATTTGTGGAGAAATATGGCGAGGATAATGCAAAATTTCTCTACGAGCAACTTTCGGACATGACGCGCAACTATCGGCAGATTACGTTTATCGAGATGGGTTTGGAGCCGGACGATAGTTTTGAGCGTTCTTCGCGGGAATTGGCCCAGCAGCAGGGCTGGGAGTTCGAGAAGATAGCCGGCGATATGGGCCTGTTCCGCGAGCTTGTCGACGGGCCTTGGGCGGAGGAACGATTTCTTGTACTCCAGCCAGGTCAGCGGATAGTCTCTAGTTTCGATGACCGGATTATCCGTGCGGAACCGCCGTCTTAGCCTATAATTCCCCGTTGTTCTGTTCGGTATATTCTTTCTCGACGATCTATTCCGATTTGCTCAGGTCTACGTTTTCCTCCCTGCTTTCCCCGCTTTCCCGGTCGCGGAGAGTAGTGTGTGTATTTGGCATACTACTTGTGAAGCGAATTGGCGGATGGTGCCGAACTGAATGAATGAACCGGTGTATTTTGCAGTCCTGTTAGTCCTGGGAAAATGGGTTATGTACGAAGCTTACTTCAACTTTACGCGACGCCCGTTTGCTGTCATTCCCCAGGCGGATCAGTTTTTTCCGGCTGATGCAATTGAGACTGCCCGAGAGAGGTTGGCTCGTTGTATCGAGCGAGCCGAGGGGGCGGGCATGGTGGTTGGTCCATCGGGAACCGGCAAGACGCTGTTGTGCCAGGTGCTGAAGGAACAGTTTGACAGCAAATTCGATGTGGTGTTGCTTTGCAGCGGGCGATTGAGCACGCGTAGCGCCCTGTTTCAGTCGATTCTCTACGAGTTGGGGCGTCCCTATCGGCAGATGGACGAAGGCGAACTGCGTATCGCGCTAACGGATTATCTGTTGGGTGAGCAATCTGACGCCGAGCAATCTGACGCCGAGGGCTGTGGCCGACGGGATTCGCTGCTGTTGCTGGTCGACGAGGCGCACACGCTGCCCTTGCGGCTGTTGGAAGAGATTCGCATGTTGACCAACCTTGCGCATGAGGGCCGGCCCAAGGTTAGGTTGGTGCTTTGCGGCGGTTCGATTTTAGAGGAACGATTTGCCAGCCCGCGCCTGGAATCTTTCAGTCAGCGGCTGGTTGCGCGTTGTTATCTCGAGTCGTTCAATCGGGCCGAGACGCAAGAGTATTTGCGTGGGCGGATCGACGCGGTGGCCGCTGACGGGTGTGTCGGAGGCGAACAGTTTTTTGATACGAAAACAGCACAGGCCGTTTATCAGGCGACCGACGGGGTGCCGCGGTTGATTAACCAGGTTTGCGACCATGCCTTGCTAATGGTCTACAGCGCCGACCGTAAGCAGTTGCGGCCGCGCGACATCGAGGAAGCTTGGGCCGATTTGCAGCAGTTACCCACGCCCTGGAGTGATGAAGATGCAGACGACGCTGGGCTGTGTGGTGGTGGCTCGCAGCAGTCTGGTGGCAAGGGGATCGTTGAGTTTGGTGGGCTAGACGACGATGATTTTAACGGTGATGACGATTTCAACGGGAATGATTTAGACGATCAGTGCGAATCACCGGCCCTGCATATCGCCGAGACGGTTGAGCAGGAAAACGTTGGTGCGGTTGTGCGTATCGAGCAAACTCTGTCCGATTTGGACGAGGGTTTTGAGCCTGCCGGGGCGATTGTTCCGGAAGTGGAGTTGACTTTCGGCGAACTCGACAACCCTTTCGAAGAGGAGTTCGAGGAAGAAGAAGTGGTGGGCCAGCGTTATAACGAGACACAATCGGCGATTTCGGCCGAGCAGCCCCAGCGGGCGGCCGCTTGCGAAGCTAGCCCTGTCGAGGTTGCCGTTAAGCAACGTGTCGCCGAGCAGAGTGGGGCGGAGGAGTGTCAGCCTTGCATTGTGCCTTTGATTGGCGGGTCGCCGCTAACGTTGCCGTTGCACGGTAATAATGAGTCGAGAGATAATGCGACAGGCGAAACGGGGATTGGCGAAACGGGGGCAGAGCGAGTTGAGTCGGAGGCGATGGAAGAATTCGCCGATGCCGACGTAATTCTGATCGAGGACGAGCTCGATCAGTCGAGGGGCCGCTTGCCTCGGGTTGCGGTCGCTCGGAGCGGCCAATATAACCAATTGTTTGCAAAGCTGCGGCGGGGCTAATAGTGTTGAGTCTCCCCGAAATACATGCCGACAGACGGAGGCTAGACCATGGGACGTATGCTTGATGCGTTGAAGCAAATCGAAGACCGGGAAGATGAGCCGCTTGATCAAGTGGTTGAAAAACCGGATGGTGAAACGCACGATGGGCCCGAGGCCGAGTTGAGCTTTCCCGACGAGTTGCTATCCGATACGGCCGCGTTGCTTGACGAGCTGGAAAAAACTGAAGCAGGCGTGCAACCGTCGGAAGTGGAACAAGCGGCTATTAAGCATGATTTGATTGGACAAGCAGCGGCGGAAGAGCAGTCCGCGGCCGAAGAACAATCGCTTGCGATAAGCCCCGGCCAGAAGTCGAGAGTTAAGGCCTGGTCGCGCGATTCACGACACGTGGATTTGGCCACCAATATTCTTACCCAATTGCCGATTGAGGGCCCGGTGTCGTTGCTGTTCGCCGCTACGGCGTCGGGTGGCGTTTTTGCATCGTCGCTGGTGCCGCTGTTCTCGACGCTTGCCGAACGAGTCGAGGGGCGGACTCTGGTCGTCGAGTGCGATTATCGGCACGCGGCCATGGCCAGGCGTTTTTCGGTTGAGCCGAAGTTCGGCTTGGCCGATGTACTTTCGTCGTGTGCGACATGGTCGA
>CAZISU010000583.1:0-4762 GCA_964541935.1 uncultured Planctomycetaceae bacterium
CCGTGCAGGCATAGAAGGCGTCTTCGGCCGGGTTGTAGGTCACGCAGTGAACGTGGCGGCAAATCAGCCGGTTGTCGGCATTGCCCAGCGGCGTGCCGGTCGTGCCTCCGCCGCCGGAGCCGTTATCGCGATTAAAGGGGTTCTGTCCGAAGGAATAGGCGATTTTCACGGTCTGCCCGCCGTCGGTCGAGTAGTAGATATTGACCGGCGTGGCGCCGCCGATGACGTTGCAGTAGTTTCCCCAGACGAGCATTTCCACGCCTTTGACGTCAAATGTGTCCACGCCCGAGAGGTTGTGGAAGTACCAGCCGGGTCGGTCGGGGTTTTTCGGCACGTGCGGGATGTAGTCGCTGCCGTCGATATCCTTGACGGTGATTTGCTTGAAGGTTTTGAGGTTGTCTGTGCTGAGGTAGAGTTTTGCCAGGGCGCTGAAGAGGATGTTGCCGTTCTTGAGGATGCAACTGAATACTATTTGCCGCGCGTCGGGAAAGGCAATACTGTGTGGCCACGTGCGGCCGTTGTCTTCGGAGAGGGAGATTTTCCCGTCCGTATAACCGAAGGCCTTGTTGTCGCGCTGCGAGTCGACGAAAATCCCGGCCGGCTGGGGGCGATACCAGAAGTGTTTGTTTGAGGGGAACCCGGGTGCCGCGGCTTTTGGCTGGGCGCCCAGGGCACGCGAGCCCGCCATGAAAACGCCGCCGGCAATTGCCCCCGTTGTGCCCAAGAAGCGGCGGCGAGTTATGTGTTGTTGAGGCGTCGTCATGTTATGTCTCCCGTGTTGATGGAAGGTTTCGCGGGTGTTTTAGCAGCCCGTTAAAAAAGGGTCTCGGGAGGGCGAAGCTCCTGCTGAGCCACGATCCACATCCGGCTCTCCCAACCCTGCCAGCTATTGTAACATAAGTGCCCTCGGGCTTGTCTAGAGTTTGTGCCTGGCAAATACGTTGAAAAAGAAATATTTCGGTTAGCTTGCGAGTGTCAGAGGGGCCGAAAAGGGGGGCGTTTTCCACGGCCGCAAGTGGCTCGGCTAACAAAGTTATGGATGTTTGATGTTTTCAAGGGGTTGGCCATTAAATGGGTTATGTGCCATACGAATTAATTTCGAAACGCCCAAAACATCCGAAGGATTGAACTCTTGAGGCTTTGCCGCCCAGCCAATCCAGTTACCTGGGACAAACAGGGCGGTTTGCATGCTATGAATGGCCTTGTTCTATTACTCTACCAATACTTGTAGGTGACAGTAACTTTGTCTCCGCAGAAAAAGGCAGATTCATCTTGTTTGCCGAATATAAAACCTTTTTCTGTTGTGATCTCAAGGTCGTTTGAATCCAGCCACTTTGCCTCAACCTTGACGCCTTGTTTCTCATGAAAGAAAACTGAACCACCACCAGAACTCCACATCATCAATGCGACAGTATGAATATATTCATCGTTACGGTATTCCTCTGTCACGGTGAAAACTTTTTTGTTGTCTGGGGCAACAATCTCCACAAGCTTCTCGTTCCTAAAGTCGATTTTCTTTTTCTTTCGACACTTTTGTGTTGCTCTTGGTGTTGAAATTTTGGCAAGGAACTTCTGAAGATAAACGTTCCTCTTTTTTAAATCACTTTCGCTGCCGCCTAACTCTTGCCATAGACGGACATCAGCACCACTAGAGATGATCTCTTGGACTTTTTCCAAAACATCAGATTCTAAGCACTTGGTTTCCCATTGTGCGTAAGCAAGAGCAAACCAAGCGCTATTAGAATCCTCGTAGTCTTCAAAATATTCAGAGCATGATTCTTTGGTTATGCCGGAAGCAGCCTCCGGGCTTTCGCCATCGTTGTATGACTCATAGAAACAATCATAAACATCTGAGTAGGAGTCACTTTGCTCAACTTTTAATCCCCAAGTTCCCATGTTCATTCACCCCCGAACTTCGATAGTAATAGATTTTCTGTTTATTGAACAAGTCCATATTGTTTATCAGGCGGACCACGTAGCACACAAGTCACAGGAGTGCAACGGTTATGGCACCCTAGGGTAGCCCACCTTATCCCCGGGCGAAGAACAGCCAATCGGTTTGCTCTTGGTCGATTAGCTGGTTGTTGTAGGTAACCGGCTCGACGCGAACTTGGCCGAAGACTTGGCCCAACGCGTCGGCGAAGGGGGAGCTTTCGGCGTAGGACCAGACGCCCAGGACTCCGCCGGGGGCCAGGTGTCGGCGGGCGGCCTGTAGGCCCTGCGCAGTGTAGAAGGAGATACTCTCTTCGCCCAGGCGCTCGTCCGGCGAGTGGTCGACATCGATGAGAATTACGTCGAATAGGTCGGACGGCAGATCGCCGGGCGGGGCAGCGAGTCGGCCGTAAGCGTCGCCCTCGGTGACGACCAGACGCGGTTCGTCGTCCTTTTTGTCGCTGGCCGTTTTGTCGGCGGCCATCGCCTTGCAGAGTTCGGACGAAAGCGGCACCAACCCACGCTTGAGCCAGTCGATGACTTGCGGCAGCAGTTCTACGACCTCGACACGCGCCACGCGGCTTGAGAGTAGCGTTTCGCGAGCCGTATAGCCTAGGCCCAGCCCGCCGACCAAGACACGCAGATTTTCGCCGGCATGCATCTCCAGCGCGGTTTGGGCCAAGGCCCGTTCCGAATCGGTGTAGAGGCTACTCATGAGGAACTCGTGATTGAGCGTGACCTCGGTCACGATCGTGCCGGGTTGCGAGAGCAATTCACGGCGACGCAGACACAACGTGCCCAGCGGACTGGGTTCGTAGGCCAGAATCTCAAGGTTGGAGTTGGGCATGTGCCGCTAAGCTTTCCGGCCGAATTTATTTATTCTTCTTCTCTTGTTTCATTTTCCGTTTCTCCTTGGGAGTACGCTGGGCCTTTTTCTGTTGTTCTTTTTTGCCTTTATCTTTACTTCCTCGGTCACCCATGTCTGCATCTCCATTATTGAAAAATGTGTTCCCCTTACTCTAGCGGGTATTCAGGTGGCGTCAAGATGCGTTAGAAATTCGAAACCCCCTGAAATGCTGGACGAGTCATGGAAACGCCGGTTTACAATCCGGCCTACGTGTTTTATTTCAATGGTCTTCTACCAACCGTTGTTCGACCTTGCGAATTGGCGCCGGCAAGGAGCCGACGTTTAGCAAGTCGACCAGATCTCGTACTTCCTGTTCGGTGAAGTCGCCCGTTATCTGGCCGCGCGTGCTGATTTGGCCGTTGATATAGGGTGCTGAGTAGAGGGTGCCATCGAGGATGATCCCCAGGTGTCTTTTGTAATCACCGATATCGTCCGGGAGGTTTTCGGCCGTCAGACCAGCGAAGCGGAGTCCGCCTTTGTGAGAAAGCAGGAAATTCACGCACGGTCGTATTCTATCGTCATACCCGGTGGAGCAACTGTCGAGGTACTCGCCCGTGACGTTGTAAGGATCAATGGCAACGAGAATCTCCAGAGTTGTTTTGCTTGCATCAGACCGTTCACGGGTGGCGATGTCCTTTAATAAGGCAAATTCATCTTCGCGACCATCTTGGACCGGGATCCATCTGGCTACGGGTTTCTTATCGTCGTCGGGTAGGAAGACGTTTCTGCCTTCGGTGGCTTTGGCCGCCTCGATCAGGTCGGCGTGGTCTCTGGAGTTGGCCAGAACGCGGAATTCGAGCGTGCCGGGCTTTGGCAAGAAGTCGGCAATCCGCTGCATTTCCTCAAGATCCGCACGAAAGATGCTGACCTCGATGCGGCCGTCGTCGAGCTGCCGGACCAGGCCCAACTTGCGCCCTCCCGGATTTAGCCGCTGGTCGATCACCGCCAGCAACATTTGCGTGTCCCGCTCGGACGGTTTGTATGCGTTTGACGCTCGGTCGGCGTCGACCTCATAGATTACGACCATGCCGACCGGTTTGTCGAAAAGGTTGCCGCAACCCGCGTTCATTACCACTAGTGTTAGCAGCACCGCGACCAGCACGCTTAGCGTTTGCCGTTTCATGGTATGTCCTCTTGAAAAAAGTTCTGTGATTCGTCGTTTACCCTCGCGCTAACGACGGCGCGAGCCGCCTAGTATGCCGCCGAGCAGGCCGCGGATAATCTTGCGGCCGAACTGGCTTCCGACGCTACGTGCGGCCTGCTTGGCAAATGTTTCGGCCAAACCTTGTCGACGTTTGGTGCCCCATAAGATGTCTTCGAAACTCCCGCGCTCTGGCGGTTTCTCCGCTTCGGATTGGCTTGGTTGCGACTGGGCTGCTTCTTTCTGTAGGGTCCGGCGGCTGAGGATCTCGTGGGCAGACTCGCGGTTTACGGGCGAGTCGTACTTGCTGCCTATGGGGCTGCGTGCCCGCACGGTGGCGAGTTCTTGCGGAGTGACGGCTCCCATGCGGCAGCGTGGCGGGCAGATGAGCGTGCGTTCAACGGGCATGGGCACGCCCTTTTCCTGCAAAGTGGAAACCAGGGCCTCGCCCACAGCGAGTTGGGATATGGCCTCGGCAACATCGAGCTTGGGGTTGGGTACGAACGTTTCCGCGGCGGTGCGGACCGCCTTTTGGTCGCGGGGGGTGTACGCTCGCAGGGCGTGCTGGATGCGGTTGCCGAGTTGGCCGAGGATCTCGTTGGGCAGGTCGTCGGGGAATTGCGAGCAGAAGTACACGCCCACGCCCTTGGAGCGGATGATGCGCATGACCTGCTCCACCCGTTGCAGCAATGCCGGCGGCGCGTCGTCGAAGAGCAGGTGGGCTTCGTCGAAGAAGAAAACCAGCTTTGGCTTGTCGAGGTCGCCCACCTCGGGCAGGTTCT
>CAZISU010000584.1:0-4759 GCA_964541935.1 uncultured Planctomycetaceae bacterium
CCTCGGACGCCCGCTGAAGTTCGATCCGAAAACGGACTCCTTCCTGGATGACGCGGAAGCAAACAAAATGTGCTCGCGCGCATGGCGCGAACCGTGGCACGTTTAATAGTCCGTTTACAAGATACTGCTGCTATATCAGACACGTTCATTTCCAAAAGGAAAGTAGATATGCGTTCCATTTTCACTCTCACCACTCTCATTGTTTGCCTGTTCAGCGCACCGGCCATGGGTGCCGACGATGCATCCACACTCCTCAAAACGATTCAATCGACCGAAACGTCCGACGTCGATCGGGCCAATGCCTTCGAAAAAATCGGAGACATCGCGGACGACAGCGCCGTGCAACCGCTAGTTGCTTTCCTTGCCGATAAGAAATGGTCGCACTATGCACGTTTCGCGCTTCAGAAGATGGAAGGCCGCAACGTCACCGCCGCCCTCGTTAAATCGCTCGATACGCTGCCAGGAGACTTGAAACTCGGGGTGATTTGCACGATCGGTCGTCGCCAAGACCCGACCGCTACCGCGCCACTGGCAAAACTCCTCACCCATACGGATGCAAAAGTTGCCGCCTCCGCCGCCGTTGCCCTCGCATGGATCGCAACGCCGGACGCCGCCGCGGCAATTATTGTTAAGGCATTTAACATCGGAAACGATTCCAGCCGCAAAGCGTCGCTCGGTTCCGCGTTGCTTCTGGCCGGACAACGGCTAGCTAGAAAACAAAACACACGACAGGCTATTGAGATATTCGATGTTCTCCGCGATGCTGATTTCCCAAAACCGTGTCGAATTGCGGCCACTCAAAACGCCATTCTTGCACGCGGAGCCCAAGGCGTCGACCTGATGGTCGAGCAACTCAAGTCGTCCGACCTGGACTTCTTCCAAACCGGCTTGGCCGCCGCTCGTATTATTCCCGGCGAGTCGGCGACCAAAAGTTTGATCGCTCTGCTGGGGACGGAATCGTCGCCAAAGCGACAGATCCTTTTGATTCTTGCCATGAAGGATCGCGGTGACAAACTGGCCCTTCCCGCGGTTCTCGCTAAGATCAAGAGCGACTCGTCGGCGGTTCAATTGGCCGCTATCGACGCGCTCGGCGCGCTCGGCGATGCCTCCTCGGTTCCGGCCCTGTTGTCGGTCGCCAAGGGCGAAGCGGCCCAGGCGGCAATCGATTCACTGGTCGCCCTGAAGGTCGCTGATGTGAACGCAGCCCTGATGAAAGCGGCAAGATCTTCGCAGACCGCCACGCCCGCCGTCAAAGCTTTGGGGAAACGTCGCGCGAAAGAGGCGGTTGATCTGTTCTTCGAACTAGCCGAATCCGATTCTACGACCAGCCACGAGGCGATTACCGCGATTGGAATGACCGTACCGGAAGACAAGTTTCTCGCCCTGGTCGCCCTCTTGAAATCTGCCAATAGCGATACTCGCAAGGCGGCCGTCAAGGGGGCAATCCATGCCGCGATCATCCGCAGCACCCAGCCTGATGTCTGTGCGGAAACGCTCGGTGCGATGATTCCCCAGACGAGCGGCCCCGATCGCGAGTACCTCTTCGAACAGGTTCGCACCGCGGGAGGAACCAAAGCCGTTGCCTACATGCGAAAATTCGCGACCGGACCGGACGAAGCCCTGCAGGACGCCGCCACGAAAACACTCGGCCGCTGGCTCTCTGCCGATGCAGGCCCGGTTCTTCTGGAAGTCGCAAAGGCTAACGGAAAGTTCGCCAACCGTGCATTGGGTGGATACATCCGCCTCTTCCGTCAGTTCGAGTTGCCCGAAGCACAAAGGGTTGCCATGGCCGCCAAGGCCCTCGAGGTGATAAGCCGGCCGCACGAACGTAACGCCGCGCTCGACGCAATGACCCGCTTCCCTTGCGTCGGCACATTTGAACTCGCTCTGAGCCAGCTCGATGCTCCCGGAAGCAAAAAGTCTGCCGCGAAGTCTGCCCTCACAATCGCACGGACGGTTCTCGACCTCGATCCCCAGAAGGGAAAGGCGGGACTGAAGAGAATTATCGACGCGAATGTCAGCCCGAGCGTGACTGCCGCGGCCAAGGCGCTACTTCAATAGGCAGTTCCTTGATACGGCGCTTCCTTTTTCACAAAAGTAGCCTGCCATGAACCAAAAAAACGGGCCTTCTGGCATAAAACCAAAAGGCCCGTTGGTTCAATCAATAAAGGCAAAGCCTAAATCTCATTTTCTGCTGGCACGACGAACGATTTGCGATATTCACGCGTGAGCAGCTTGTTTGCCGCATCGTTGTTGGTGAAGACTTCCTTGACTGGGTCCATCTCCAGCATCGGCCCCAGCGTGAGGGGCGTCTTGGCCAGATCGATCTTGTTCTTCTTCAGGTGCGTTTCACACCGGCCAAGTGTTTCCATCTCGTCATCGAGCGACTTGATCTGGGCGATGGCGTCTTGAATTTTCGAGACCGGGGCTTGCTCGCCCAGCAGGTGCGAAATGGTAGCCGTGTGGGCCAGTCCGGCGGAAAGGTGGCCTTCGAGGATGTCGGCTGTGAGATCCTCGTGTTTGCGGCTGCGAACCGCTTTGACAAAGTTACCAAAATGATCGCCACCCCCGGAAAACGTCTTGATGACTTCACCGTCCTTGTCATACGCTTTGCCGCCTTCGTAGCTGTTCATGACGATGTATCCGTTTGAACCGTGCAAACAGTAGCCGAACCAGTTCGCGCCGCGGTAGTTCCCGCTTGCGAGTCCGCGGACTTCGATAATCAGCGTCTTCTTTCCGCCGTCGAAGTTGTGAATCGCCACCTGCGTATTCGCGACGTCGCCGGCATCTTCATAACCTAGCCGTCCGCCATAGCTGATAACGTTTTCGCTCAACGAATTGATACCCAGCGCCCGGCGGCACAGGTCGATCTGGTGCGGGGCCTGGTTGCCCATATCGCCGTTGCCCCAGTGCCCCTGCCAGTGCCAATCGTAATGAAACCGCTCCCGCGTAATAGGACGCTGCGAGGCGGGGCCTTGCCAAAGATCGTAGTCGAGCCCTGCCGGCGGATCGTAATTTCCGGCGGGGCCGATCGACTTGCGACGCTTGTAGCAGATGGCCCTCGCAAGCTCACACGTGCCAATGCCGCCATCGCGGAGGAACTTCACCGCGTCGCTGTGGGCTTTGTGCGAGCGATTCTGCGTTCCGGTCTGGCAAATCTTCTTGTACTTGCGGGCAACCTGCACCATGCGACGACCTTCGCTGACGTTGTGGCAGACCGGCTTCTCAACGTAAACATCTTTGCCGGCTTGCATGGCCCAAATCGAGGCCAGGGCGTGCCAGTGGTTCGGCGTTGCGGTAGTGACAATGTCAATCGCCTTGTCGTCGAACAGCTTGCGCATGTCCTTCACGTAGGAACAATCGACGCCCGACTTCTTGATCTTCTCAACTGCCTTCGCGCCGGCCTTCTCGTCGCAATCGCAAATCCGCGTCACTTTGCAGCCATGCCGATTGTTTAAGCCGCCCATGTGCGACTGGCCTCGTCCGTTGCAGCCGACAACCGCCACTTGCAGTGAGTCGTTGGGGCTGGCTGCGTGCAGCCCGGGAACAAACGCCGGCACGGCAATTGCCGCCGTGCTCGCAACGGCGGTGTTTTTAATGAATTGTCTGCGTGAAATATTCGACATTCTGAGAATCCTTGTATTGATTGAACGACTGAAACCGTTTCAGGCTTTACGCACCCCCCCATCTTATCATAGCGAAGGTGGCCAGACAACTTGTCCCTGGCACCAGAGGCGAGGTCTCAACTGATCGGTGTCCGCGATCTCCGCAGTTCTTCAAACAACCAACCTGTATTGGGCAAGGCTTGCAGCCCTATTGGTGCTAGTGTATCATGGCATATAAAGTAATCATTATACGAAATTGCGAGCACAATTAATGGGTGACTACCAACCGACCTCCCGACGGCAGATCGCCGACATATTCCGCCGCACGGCTGACGTCGCGGTCCGGTTTTCTGTGCGGTGGGGGATTCATCCAGATGCGGTCTCTTATGGTTCGGTCGTGGCATCGGCCTTGGCCGCAGGCTGTTTCTGGTGGTCCGCACAGGTGCCGCTGCTGCTGATTCCAGCCGCGTTATTATGCTATTTGCGGTTATGGCTTAACATGCTCGACGGCATGGTGGCCCTGGCATCGGGCAAGGCCAGCCTACGTGGAGAGTTACTCAACGACTTGCCCGACCGTGTGTCCGACGCAATCATCTTCGCCGGCGTTGCTCAGAGCGGGCTGTGCCACATGGCCAGCGGCTATTGGGCGGCGATCTTCGCTCTGCTGACCGCCTACGTGGGAACTTTTGGTCAGGCGTTGGGCGTGGGCCGACAGTTCGGAGGCGTTATGGCCAAGCCCTGGCGGATGGTCGTGCTGCACATCGGAGCTTGGACGACCCTTGCTCTACTCTACAGCGACATGTCGATCAATCTCGGGCCCTTGACCGTGCTTGACTGGACTAACCTGATAGTCATTGCCGGATGTGTACAAACCATGGCCGTGCGGCTCTCCTGCATCATGAAAGGTCTGGCGGCGAAACAAGATTAACACCCTATCATGTCCCCGGGGCAACCGACCAACAACAACGAAGCGACGAATTACCGATGAATCCCAGCGCAGCACTATCCAGCCAGGTCTTCTGCATCTATGTCGGTATCGCGCTAGGGCTATTAACGGCGGGCGGCGTGCTAATTGCAATCCTTCGCTGGGGCCTCGGCCGCGACGTTGGCCACGCCTGGCAGTCGTACACCTCTTGGCTGGTGATGATCCCGCT
>CAZISU010000585.1:0-4754 GCA_964541935.1 uncultured Planctomycetaceae bacterium
ACAAAGTAATGCTCTCTAAGGAAGAGTGGGACTTTATACAGCGACTGGTTCTTCTGTTGCAGAGCGATGCAGAACTGGAAAAAACTACAAAACGGCGTTGCTCAATCCGCCAACTCATTGCTGCTTGTGCGCTGGGGTTGTTCGTTTGGTGCAGTCTGTGGCTTGGCTTTGGCTACCAGACCATAGCTGTAGTGGCCCCTTTCGGCCTGATCTCGATCATGTTATCATACTGGAAAGATAAGATAGGCAGGCTTGCCATGAGCAAGTCATGGAATCTCCTGCCCTTTTCTTCTTTAGCCGAACTCATGCGAGTTAGGAGAATGCTTCCAGGTTTTTCTAAACACCGCTATCCGCCCCACTTAAAAACCCGGAAAATCAGAGGCGCAGCCTGTCAACTTGGTGCGGTGTTTAACGCTTATGCCCTTTGGATGTTTGCTTCGCCCTTGGTCTTGTTTTTTCAGATATTCCCCGATAAAGAAGTCATATACAGGGTTGTTCTTCCGGCCTGAATGGCCTTCGGCTCCTAATCTTCGAACCTCGGCATTCCGTCACCGGCGACCAACGTTGTTTCTATCGAGTTCATCTTCTCGACTTTGTCGAATCTTACCTTGTAGAACACGACGACGGGATACTGCGAGGGCCAGTCATTCATATTGACATTCTCGCCGAATGTGTAGCTGCCATCGTGGCCCAGCATCCAGAAGGCGACGTAGGTTTTGCCGTACTCGGCATCTCTGATCTTGTTGGTGTTTGTGCCAGATCCTAATTGGAAGCCTTGCATTGGATCGTCGATCCAATGCGACATCGAACCGCTGGGGCCAAATCCGCTGCGCCAGCGTACTCGGCCGGAATCAGTTCCGGCAGCCGTGCCCGGGTCCGCGATTTTGTCCGCGTTGAGAATGCTGAAAACGAAATGGTCCTTGATCGCGCGACCGGCCGAGTGCGATTGCCACCAGCAGAGATTCTCGGCCAGCGTGCCATATACATACGTTTCGACCCACAGTGTACAACGCGAGTCGGCCGGCATTGCGTATTCGAACACGTGCCGCTCCAGCCCCAGTTCGGCCACGGCCGCTTCCGCCTCGCCGGGCGGGAGGGCCTCGACGTGCATGGGCCCCAAAACCTCTGAGTAGGGTGTGCCGGTCGTGCCTGGGGGCGCCGACGCTCGTTTCGTGCAACCGCCGACAAATCCCGTGCCCAAAACCAGGCACATCCCCACGATAAATGCCGTCTTCATTCGCAAGTCTCCCGCTTAAATGTGCAACCGCTGCTGATTTGCTCACAACCAGAGCATACAAAAGTCCCCGGCTGAACACAACAGCTTGTGAGACTTCGGTGTTTAGCGATTCTCTAGCAACGGGGCCAGGAGAACTGCAATGTCACAAAATGGGAGGGCGAAGCACCTGCTGAGCCAAATAGGCAAGCTCACTTCCTGGCTCAGCAGGAGCTTCGCCCTCCCGAAAATCACACTTTGCAGTTAACCTGATAACGGAGCAACTGACTCTTGAACGACTCGGTCGAGATGTGCTAAACTATAGATCTGAACACCATCTAGTCAGAATTCCTCCATTTCGCCAAAAAGGAGCCCAGCCGTGAAACGTCGCGATATGCTGCTCTCGGCCGCCGCCGCTTTTGCCGGTGCTTCCACGTTCCCTCTCCGCTGGGCCGCTGCCGATGAGAAACAAACCGCCGAAAAGAAACAAAAGGTGCTGTTCTTCACACGCAGTGTCGGCTATGAACATACCGTGGTGAAACGCTCCGTCGGCAAGCTCAGCTATGCCGAGCGCGTGCTGAGCGAACTTGGCGACAAGCACGGCGTCGAGGTGGTTTGCACTAAGGACGGCTCGGTTTTCGACGGCGACTTGACGCAATACGATTGCATTGCCTCGTACGCTTGCGGCAATCCCGACGAGCCCAGCGTGACCGGCGCCCCGCCCATTACTCCCAGCGGTAAGAAACGTCTGCTGGCGGCCGTGGCCGGTGGGCTGGGGTTCGTGGGCATCCATTCGGCCTGCTACTGTTATTATTCTAAGCCCCCGCAGTTCGAGAACCAGAAAACGGTCGACCCTTACGTGGCCATGCTCGGTGGCGAGTTCGTCATGCACGGCGCGCAGCAGAAGGGCACCATGCGGGTGGCCGCGCCCGATTTTCCGGCCATGGACGAGCTAGGCAAATCGTTCAGCCTGGTCGACGAGTGGTACGGGCTAAAAAACTTCGCACGCGACATGCACGTGATTCTCGTGCAGGAAACCAAGGGCATGAACATCGAAGGCCAAACCAATAAACAATCGTATGACCGCCCGCCGTTCCCTTCGACCTGGGCCAGAAAGCAGGGCAAGGGCCGTGTTTTCTACACTGCCATGGGGCACCGCGAGGACGTCTGGGACAGCGACAATTTCCAACAGGTCCTGCTGGGCGGTTTCGCCTGGGCGATGAAAAACGTCGACGCCGCGATCGAGCCCAACATCGACCGGGTGACGCCGAAGGCCGCGGTGTTGAGAAATTCCTAGACGTGAGACGTAGTATCAGAAAATCTGAAATCTGAAGACCCAATTCCATGTTATTCTCAGCCCGCATCTCGACCAAAGAGCTAGCCCGGCTGTCGCACCGCCTGGCGACTTCGCTGGAGGCCGGTATCGATATGCGGGCCGTTTGGCAGCGCGAGGCCTCGGGCACCGCCCGCGCGTCGCTCAAATCTCGTTTCCAAGCGATCGACCATGCCGTTGCCGAGGGAGATTCGCTTGCCGAAGCCATGAATTCGACCGGCGATTTCTTCCCGCCCTTGTTCCGCGAGCTGACCAACGTCGGCGAGCAGACGGGCCGCCTGCCCGACGTTTTTTCGCAGCTCCATCACCACTACGAAGACCAGATCAAACGTCGGCGGATCTTTCTGGCGGCCATCGCCTGGCCCGCCATACAATTGACCCTGGCCGTTCTGATTGTGGGCTTTCTCATCTGGGCCTTGGGCGCAATTGGCAAAAGCACCGGCACGACCTTCGACATTCTGGGCTTCGGTCTGGTCGGCAGCAGCGGTTTGTCAATCTATGCGGCCTTCATCTCGGGCGTGGGCATTGCGGCCTTGCTCTTGGGCCGAGCCGTCAGTCGCGGGCTGTTGTGGACGCGGCCCATCCAACGTCTGGTGCTAAAAATCCCCGTGCTCGGCAAGGCCATTGAAACGCTGGCCCTGGCCCGTCTGGCATGGTCACTGCACCTCACGTTCAACACAGGCATGGACGTCCGCCGCGCCGTGCGGTTGAGCCTGCAAGCCGCCGGCAACGCTTTATATCTCGATCTGATGAAGCCCATCGATAAGTGGCTATCGGACGGCTCGTCGCTGCACGAGGCATTTGCAAATACGGGTGAGTTTCCAAACGAATTTCTCGATGCCTTGGACGTGGGCGAGCGTTCGGGCAAGCTGGTCGAGTCCATGGACCATCTGTCGAAGCAGTACCGCGACCGCGCCAAAACCGCCCTGGCCACGCTCACCATGCTGGCTGGGTTCGCCGTCTGGTGCATGGTTGCCGTGCTGATTATCGCACTAATTTTCCGTTTTGCCATGTTCTACATTGGCACGATCAACGATGCCGTGAACATGACGCTTTAATGTGGTAAACTACAATATTCAACAAAAACACATTTAGCCCGGCCGCTTGTGGCCGCAGAAAGGCCATCAGGCACTCATAATGCGTACATTCCTCGTCACCGGCGGAGCCGGATTCATTGGCTCGAACATCGCCGAGGCCCTCGTCAAGCGGGGCGACCGCGTACGCGTACTCGACAATCTTTCCACCGGACACCTGAGCAACCTTGCCGGTTTCAGCGATAAGATCGAGTTTATCGAGGGCAGCATTTGCGATCCGGCCATCGTGGCCCAGGCCGTCGAGGGCGTCGATTGTATCTTCCACGAAGCAGCCCTGGCCTCGGTGCCCCGCAGCGTCGAGGCGCCCTTGGACACCAACGACGCGTGTGTGACGGGAACCGTTACGCTGTTGGACACGGCCCGGCGGTCGGGTGTGCGACGCGTGGTGTATGCGGCATCCAGCAGCGCCTACGGCGACCAGCCCACGTGCAGCAAGCGCGAGACCGACCTGCCCATGCCCATCTCGCCCTACGGTGCCGCCAAATTGGCCTGCGAGTTCTACCTGCAAGCCTTCGCTCACACCTACGATATCGAAACCGTGGCCCTACGCTACTTCAACGTCTTCGGGCAACGGCAAGATCCCAACAGCCAGTACTCGGCCGTTATCCCGCTGTTCATCACCGCCATGCTCTGCGGCCGCCAACCAGTGATCTACGGCGACGGACAGCAATCTCGCGACTTCACCTACGTCGAAAACGTAGTCCACGCCAATCTGCTGGCCGCCGACGCGCCGGATGTCTCGGGCCGCATGTTCAACTGCGCCAACGGACTATCGACCGACCTGCTAACGCTCATCCGCGTGCTCAACGAACTATTGGACACCGATATCCAACCCATCCACGAAGCCCCCCGAGCGGGCGACGTCCGCGAAAGCCTGGCCGATATAACCCAAGCCAGAAAAATGCTCGGCTACGAAACCCAAGTCCACTTCGAAGAAGGCCTGCGCCGTTCGATAGATTACTATCGTGGCTTGGCGGAGAATAAATAGAAATACACAATAGCCCGCAGGGCTTCATAAATACAAACACACACGGCTATGAAACTACTGAACTAGAGTTTTATTGGAGAAGCTATGAAACACCAGAACACTACACTATCGAGAAGAACCTTCATC
>CAZISU010000586.1:0-4750 GCA_964541935.1 uncultured Planctomycetaceae bacterium
TCGCCAGCAGTATCCGCAGGCAGGTCAACTGGTTGGGGACGTTGAGGATGCTCGCGGCGTCGAAGGGTTGTTCCGTCGAGTTGCTAGGGGGCGTTTTTGACATGGCTATGATTGTTGTTTTGGGTGTTAGGCTGGATTATTCATGAAGTGGGTAGCCCCGATAGCTCGTCTATCGGGGTGCCACAGGCACAAGAGGGAATGGCACCATTTCTGCTGTGCCTCTTGCGGCTCCGCCGCCCCGATAGACAAGCTATCGGGGCTACCCGGGTTAGTGTTGTCCTTGAAAAAAACGCGGGGACAAGCCCCGCCGCTAACTGTGCTAATATGGCGGTTCTACTGCCGCCGCAATTAAATCGTATTCTTGGGCCGCGACTATTTCGCAGGCGACCATTTGGCCCGGGCTGAGCCCCTCGCCGGTGACGTATACGACGCCGTCGACTTCGGGTGCATCGGCCACGGTTCTGCCGATATGGGCGTTGCTTTCACCCACGATATCACTATCCAGTAAAATCTCCAAGCGGCGACCGACCTGCGATTGGTTAAATGTGGTGGAAATCGGCTGTTGGGCGGCTAATATCGCGTCGCGACGTGCCTCACGCACCTCTTCGGGCAAATGGCCGTCAAGGTCCATCGACGACGTGCCCGGCTCCTGGCGATATGCAAACACCCCCAACCGCTCAAAGCGTACCTTATTGACAAAATCGAGCAACTCGTTGAACTGGGCCTCGGTTTCGCCCGGAAAACCTGTCATAAGCGTTGTGCGCAGTATAAGCCCGTCGATGCGATCTCGTAGTTTGGCCAGCAGATCCTCGGTTTTGGTGCGATCGATGCCCCGTTTCATGCGGCGGAGGACTTCGTCGTTGATGTGTTGCAGGGGTATGTCGAGATAGGGCAGGATCCGCTGGCCGCCGCCCACCACGTCGATGAGTTCATCGGTCAGCGTGTTTGGGTAAAGGTACATCAGGCGGATCCAGTTCACCGATTCGATGCGGTCGAGCCGCCGCAGCAGTTCGGCCAACATGGGGCGGCCATGCAGGTCGTGGCCGTAGTAGCTGGTGTCTTGGGCGATAAGGATCAACTCGCGGACTCCGCCTTCGGCCAGGCGGCGGGCCTCGTCGACGACCGTGTCGATGGGCTTGCTGGCATAGCGGCCGCGAATGCTGGGGATCGAGCAAAAGGCACAAGAGCGGTCGCAGCCCTCGGCTATTTTCAAGTAGGCCAAGTGCGCGGGGGTTAAAGCCAGGCGGTTGTTATCGATCAGCGCGTCATCGGGCTGGGGACTCAATAATGCGCGGCGGGCGGTTTGCTGCGTGGTGGCATCGGGCGTGGCGATGCTGGTGATTTCGTCGCGGGCGAAAACGCCCAGCACACGGTCGATTTCGGGCCGCGCAGCGAGTAACTCTGCCCCGTCGCGCTGGGCCAGACAGCCGGCCACGATCACTTGCCCCACCAGCCCGGCTTGCTTCAAGGCCAGGATCTGGTCGATTACATCGAACGATTCTTCGCGGGCGACGTCGATGAATCCGCATGTGTTGACGATTACGATTTCCGCGCCGGCGGGATCATTTACGAAGCGGTAGCCCGCGAGGCTCAACTGTCCGAGCATCTGCTCGGCGTCGACGAGGTTTTTGGGGCAGCCCAGCGAAATCAGTGAACAAGTGCGAGGTTCGTATGAGTTTTTTGACAATTGGGTTATGTTTATTGGGATTTGGGATTTGGGATTTGGGATTTCAGGTTTCAGGTTTCAGGTTTCAGGTGTGAGGTGTGAGGTTAGTGGTTGTGATATTTGGTTTTTCGAAATTATACTAAGCCGAAGCGCAAGCGAAGGGCGGGGCGACGTTTCTCTTTGTTTCCCCCTTCGCTTGCGCTTCGGGTTAGTATATCCCCACCTTTACTTGCACTTAGGGTAAGTATAGACGTTATCACGCCTCTGACCCCATACCGCATGCCTCACACCTTGTATTATAATGAAGAACTACAACGTTTATCACCTGGGGCACGACAAACCAGCAGGGTGGGGGTTGCACCGCCACCAGTTGTTATGATCCATTTCGAAAAAATTACCAAAACTTACAGCGATGCACACGGCTCGATAGATGCCCTCGATGGGGTCAGCATCGACGTGGAAAAGGGCGAATTTCTGGCGGTTCGCGGGCCTAGCGGCTGCGGGAAATCGACGCTTTTGATGATCGCTGGGGCCCTATGCCGGCCGACTTCGGGCACGGCCCGGGTGGCTGGCGAAGATTTGGGAACAATGTCGGTTGCGCGAAAGGCGCGGTTTCGTGGCGAGCATATTGGCTTCGTTTTCCAGATGTTCCACCTCTTGCCATACCTTAGTATTATCGACAATATAACCTATGCAGCGACCCCCGGCCAAATCAAGCAGGCGCGACGTCGGGCGACAGAATTGCTCGAAGATTTCGGGCTCGATCACCGTTCGCACCACCGTCCGGCTGATCTCAGCGCCGGCGAGCGGCAACGGATTGCGGTGGCTCGAGCGCTCATCAACCGCCCGGACTTGTTGTTAGCAGACGAACCCACAGGTAATCTCGACCCGGAAAGTTCAGGCACGGTGATGCAGCTTATGGCGGACTTCCACAAAGCGGGGGGCACCGTTTTGCTGGTCACGCACGACGAAGCGGCGGCGGAATATGCCCAGCGGTCGATTCGGTTGAGAAACGGCGTAGTTGAGAGCTAGCAACCCCGTCAAAAACCATGCCACCCATTCGCTGGGAAGCTAGGTGTTTTGGGCGGTCTACTTAAGTTTCACGAGAGGATTTTCGTGGCTGGCACCTTGAAGAATTACCGCCTGTTCGAATATGCTAACTGTTGAACAGAACGTGGCAGCCAGATCTCCCCGATAGTAAGGACTCATCCATGGCTGATGAACAGGACGTAGTTGCAAAAAAACGTATTCTGCTGGTGGACGACGACCAGGAGATCATTGAGACCCTTCGGATTACCCTGGAAGCGCAAGGCTACGAGATTTTGGTAGCCCGCGACGGCAACCAGGGCCTGGTGATGGTCGAACGCGAAGATCCCGATTTGGTGATTCTAGACATGATGATGCCCAAGCGGAGTGGATTTCTCGTGCTCGAGAAGCTGCGACGTTCGCGTCCGGTGCCGATTCGCGTGATTATGATCACGGCCAATGAAGGCAGTCGGCACAAGGCCTACGCCGAGATGCTGGGGGTGGATGACTATCTCCGCAAGCCGTTTGCCATGGACCGCTTGATCGCAAGCGTGGGAAAACTGCTGTCCTAAAAGCACTGTCGGCTATCGAGCAAGCGAGCGTGATGCGGGCATAAATCGCCAGGCACCACTGGATTTGCGTGTCGAAGCCGCCTTTGCCTTTTCTTTGTCGGGCTGAGGCTTTGCCGGCGGGGTAAGCTTGGTGGATTTTACGGGCGTGGCTTTTGGAGCAGCTTTAGGCGTTGCTTTTGGTGCAGGCTTAATCGCCGGGGCCGGTTTGGTCGATTTCCCTTGTGATGGAACCAGGGGCTGATTGCAGGCCGGCTCTGTACAGGTTGGTTCGCAAGTTGGGCCGCATCGCGCTGGAGCTACTCGCGGGTGGCAGTAACTTTTTCTACAGGGCCCGGCGATAACCGGGATGCGAATAAGCGGGAATCCACAGCCTTGGTTCTTTTCCTGGCAGTATCCGGCCCAAATATCGTCGCAGCGGCAAGATGGTGGGTACTCGCAGCAGCCCGGTTCCAGGGGTCCGCAGTAGGCCGGCGCGGCACAGGCAGGTGCCGCGTAAGCTGTATAGCCTGCGTAATTACCCCCGTTTGCCGTGGAAATGGTAACCGTGTTTATCAGACACATGACGAGCAGGGCTGCCGTTGTTATCAAAACTGTTCGCATGTCGCCGTTCCTTTCGAAATTCACATAAAATATGATGCATTAACAGCCCGGGACGGCTGCCTATAGTTTTTAGCCCCCTGGCGGATGCCTACATTTTTAGACAGAGCCGCTCTTTCTTTTTTCTTCGACAAAAAGAATCGAAAAAAGGACACTCTCTCTGCATGCCGGAAAAACATTCCTTATTACCCTCATCCCTACCTATGCTTGTGGTCTATCTGTTAGACTGCTAGGCTGATGGAGCGTTTTGGTCACGCGGGGGCAAGCCCCGCCGCTAACTATGTCACGCGGGGGACGAGCCTCGCTGCGAACAATTGTTGTTTTAGATTTGAGGTGGAGACGCATGAAGGCATTGGTTAAGTCGAAGGCCGAGGTGGGGCTGTGGCTCGAAGATGTTCCCGTTCCGGAAATCGGCATCAACGATGTTCTCATCAAGATTCTCAAGACCAGCATTTGTGGCACCGACGTGCATATTTGGAACTGGGACGAGTGGTCGCAAAAGACGATCCCCGTGCCCATGACGGTCGGCCACGAATTCGTGGGGCGCATCGAAAAGATAGGTGCTAACGTTCATGATTTTCATACCGGCGATCTCGTCAGCGGCGAAGGGCATCTGGTTTGCGGTCGCTGTCGAAACTGTCTGGCCGGGCGCAGGCACCTTTGTCCCAACACCAGCGGCGTGGGCGTCAACCGCGACGGGGCTTATGCCGAATATCTGGCCATTCCGGTTACCAACGTGTGGGCTTGCGATCCAGGGATTCCGCTGGATGTGCTCAGCAGCTTCGATCCACTGGGTAACGCCACGCATACGGCCTGTTCGTTTGACGTTTTGGGCGAAGACGTGCTGATTACCGGTGCCGGGCCGATCGGTTGCATGGCCGCGGCCATC
>CAZISU010000587.1:0-4750 GCA_964541935.1 uncultured Planctomycetaceae bacterium
TTCCCTCGTGAACCACCGGCAAACACGCCGTCACGCTGAATTTCGCCTTTTGAATCAAATCCTGGATGCTGGGGTGATACTCTTGGTTTTCGAAGTAGATCGGTTTGCCGGCCTCGATTAAATTGACTTGGAGCGAATCGGTGCCGTAGTGTGCTTGGCTTTGTGCAAACTCTTGCGACAGTCCTTTTTGCACGACAAGATCAAAGCCGCCGTGCCGAGTTGCGAGATAGACCCCGCCGCAATCCATATCCGAGGCCGTCAAGGTGGCATCCAGGCAGGTTTCCAACGCACGGGTAAGATCCGTCTCGGCGCTGAGTGCGATGCCCAAATCTCGCTGGGCACGCATCAAGCTCTCGGCCCGTTTACGCTGGGTGATGTCGTTGCCGAAGCCGATAATCTCCACGAGACGGCCGCCGTCATCGAACTGGTTGACGGAGGTCCATAAGAAGGTGCGTTTTTTGCCTTGCTTCGTGGTCAACGTCATCTCGTGGTCGCGAACGTCTCCTCCATCAAAATCTTGCAACAACCGCTCGACCTGTTGATACTCATCGCCCGGGTAGAAGGTCTTCCACCAGTTCCGGCCCGCAATCTGGTCGTTTGTATATCCCGTGATCTGCTCGCCGGCCGAATTTATAAAGGTTGTCGTGCCGTCGGGAGTAATCCCACACACGATGGTGGGTGTACCGTCTACGATCCGCGTCCAATAATTGTGTTCCAGGCGACGCGAGTTCCGAAATCGATCAGCCGGGGTGGGATCATCGGGGCAGGGGGGATCTTCGGAGGTAAAGTCTTTGGGGAAAATCATTATTTTTTCATTACACTCAGGCGGGGGTGCTCTACTTCATCCAGTGTACACAGTTTCCGCCAAAGTGGCAATCGTGCGGCAGTTCTCCTGCGATGCCCATTTATCACCCGGCCCGGTAATTGCTACAGTCATCCAGCCGCCAAAGTAGTGCAAACGGGAAACAATAACACGTTGAGCGACGATGCACGAAAGGCCGCACTATGCTTGAGCATCTATGTGCTCAAAAAGAGATCCTGCCGTGGACAGGCGTGGTCCGCGGAAGAACATCGAGTCAATCTCAATAATCTCAGTGTGCTAATGAATGCAAAGGGATTTAAGTGGAAGGATAAAAAATGACTGTCCAAGAACAGACTAATTTTGCTAACGGCATAAACCTCGACGTCTTGCAAGAGACCGTTAGCGCGATACAGCAAGATCCCCAGCGGGGCAAATGCAAGTTTCGAGCAACAAACAAATGGATCGACGGCAACCATAATCGCAGTACGATAACGGATTTCAGTAGCGCCGAAGAGAAGATCTCGCACGCTCACGAATTCGAATTGCACGCCGACGAACCGACCATGCTGGCGGGCAACGACGAGGCCGCCAACCCGGTCGAACATCTGCTGCACGCCATGGCCGGCTGTTTCACCACCAGCATAGTAGCTCACGCCGCGGTGCGCGGCATTCGGATCGAGGAACTGGAATCCGAACTCGAAGGCGATATCGACCTGCGAGGGTTCCTGGGCCTGGCACCCGGCGCGCCCAAAGGGTTTACCGATATCCGCGTAAAAATCAAAGTCAAGTCTGACGTGGATAACCTGGAAAAACTCCAACGGCTGGCCGAAATGTCGCCCGTTTATAGCACGTTGCTGCAGGGGGCAAATGTGGAGATCGCGGTCGAGGCGAAGTGAAGTGAAACGGGGCGGGAAAATATTCGCTACGGATTAACACTGTTAAACACGGATGAGTGTTATTCAGAGAATGCTCCTATGGCAATATTTCCGGCTGGAGCAGATGTTTTTCCGCGATATTTTTATTGGGGTTATGGTCGGGATCGGTTTCGGTGAACGGGTATCGTACTACTATCACCATCCAGGAAAGCCAGATTGCGAACAGGAGTGTTACCACGAGCAGAGATCGAATACTGAATTGTGTGCGACGTTGGAAGCAGGCGACCACAAAGCAATTCCATGTCAATGCTTGGGCCACAGCATAGATCGCAAAACCGGCGATCAATTCCACGGGAAGTGCATGATAGACTTCCCAGAACATATCCCAATCGCCAAACATGCTTCTGCTTAAAAACCACGGTATACAGCCGAAGTGCAAGCCCATCAAAACCAGGAAGTGGCCGCGTTTACCACCGGATTCTAGCATTTCATATGCAAAAGCGCCGATCACAGACCAAAGGATCGGAGTGCCAAATAAAAAAACCGCTCCACCAAAAAATCCCAAAGGCGAAGAAAAAATAATGATCGGGACATACGTGCCGTGGCCGCCACCAGCCGCCATGACGCCAATCACCAATAATCCGCAGCCGAAAACGAAGCCTATTATGGCAAACAGTAGCCAAGAAAAGTTTCGACGGTAGTCATAGCGTTGGAACTCTTCGATATGCATTATTGTGAACCGAGTTTTGTTTGAAATCATCTAACGAGCCCATAATAGCAGATAACTGCTGCTGGTCGACTCCGCTCAACCCCCTCCAGTCTACTAGTTCACTCTTTCTCCCCGGCCTCCCCTTGCCCAAAACTTCCTATTGCCCCCAAATGCCCTTTGCTGGTAAACTCTTGGCGAGTTTCTTTTGGTTGGATGACCGCTGAAGAAACCAACCCGGGCCATGGATGTTGCCCGGGATTTTGCGCGGGAGCGATAACGGGGGCGAAAATCGCCTCGATAATCTGAAAGTTACGTCACGCAAACTATGCGACAAGGAGGTCGCCATTGCTGCAGAAACGCCCTATTCGGGTTAAGGTGCTGATCGGGCTGGGGCTCTTGCTGCTGATCGTTGCGGTGCTGGCCGGCAGCGGGCTGTATTCGGCCTATTCGTATCGTGGGCTGGTGCGCGATCTGCGCTCGCGGGCGTCCGAGCTGCCGGTGGCTACGGAGTTGGGCCGGCAGGTAACCGAGCTGCAACTCACACTCGCCAAGCTGCGTGGGCTGCGTACTCATGCCTATTCGTCGATCGACCACAATGGCGTTTCAATGCAGATATTGTCGCTGCGCGGCGAATTCAGCTTCGGGCTGAGATACGTTGACGAGACTCTAAACGAATATAAGTCGCTGCTGGAAGATAAGCTCCGCGATGGGTCACGAATGGCGGATAACCGTGCCGAATGGGAAACGGTTCATAAAATCGAAAGGAGCCTGGCGCAGGTGCATCGCACCAGCGCAGACACGGACTGGGTGTTCGACCTGTTCATGCTCGAGCAGTTGGCGACCGAGTTGGAATGTTTGCAGGGACTTTCGGTGGATTTGCCCAGCCATTTGCACGGTAAGCTGAGCGGTTTCGCCGTCGAGGTCCGCGGCCAGTACCGCACGATGCTGGTGGGCATGGCCGTGACTGGCACCTTGGCCGCTTTGTTCCTGATGCTCTTCATGAAGCTGTTCTACAAGTGGGTCTTTCAGCCGCTGGGCGTGTTGGTCGACGGCTCGCGACTGGTGGCCGACGGCGATTTCGACTTCCGTATCCGGCTCGAAACGCACGACGAGATGTCGGAACTGGCCGAAGCCATGAACGATATGACCGAGCGTTTCCAGGAAATTCGCAACGACCTCGACAATCAGGTGGCGCAGCGGACCCGCGAGGTGATTCGCAACGAGCGACTGGCCGGCGTGGGCTTTTTGGCCGCCGGCGTGGCCCATGAAATCAACAACCCGCTGGCTTCGATTGCCATGTGTGCCGAATCACTGGAAAGCCGCGTGCGATCGTTGCTCGACGAAGGCGACGATCAACACGAGGTAATCGGCAACTACCTGCGCATGATCCAGAGCGAAGCTTTCCGCTGTAAGGAGATCACCGACGGGCTGCTGGATTTCTCGCGCAGCAGCGAAACCAAGCGGCAACAGACGGAACTTGGCGAACTGGTCCGCGGCGTGATCGAAATGATCGCCCACCTGGGGAAATATCGCGGTAAACACATCCAGTTCACGCCACATGAGGCCGTCACCGCTGCGGTCAATCCACAAGAGATCAAGCAGGTGGTGCTCAACCTGTTGACCAACGCTCTGGACAGTTGCGACGAAGGCGGCACGGTCAACATCAGTCTGGCGCGGCGGCGCGGCTTCGTCGAACTGAGCGTCGCCGACGACGGAGCGGGCATTGAGCCCGACGTGTTGCAGCATATTTTCGAACCGTTTTTCACCCGTCGCCGTTCGGGCCAGGGCACGGGCCAAGGTACAGGACTGGGGCTATCCATCACACATCGAATCGTCTCCGAACATGGAGGCGAGATCCAAGCCACGAGCGGCGGAAGCGGCCAGGGTGCCACGTTCCGCGTGCGAATTCCACTTGCACAAACGCAAAAGGAGCGTAACAATCGCAACCAAGCCGCATAATAGACTACGATTACTGTTCGCGGACGACGAAAAATCGCTGCAAGAACTGATGCGTCTGGAACTGCCGCGGATGGGGCACGAGGTCACGGTTTGCCCCGACGGCACGACGGCCGTGGCCGCGTTGGAGCGGAACACCTACGACTGCCTGTTGGTCGACCTCGACATGCCCGGCTACAGCGGCATCGAGGTTATCGAAAAGGCCAAAGAGCTATCGCCCGAGGCCGATGCGGTCGTGCTGACCGGCAAGTCGTCGCTGCAGACGGCCGTGGCCGCGTTGCGTCAAGGCGCCTTCGACTATCTCACAAAACCTTGCCGCCTGGTCGAACTGGAGTCGCTGCTGCGACGCGTGGCCGAGAAGCGGCAGTTGACAAACAAGTATCGGGCACTGAAAAAGCGGTTGGAAAA
>CAZISU010000588.1:0-4739 GCA_964541935.1 uncultured Planctomycetaceae bacterium
GTCATCTGCATCCGGTGGTTCAAGATAAATCGAAACAGTATTATCAAGACCGAAACTATTACACGGCCTTTGTTGAGGCGACGAAAGAATATGCGGATTCAGTTCAGGATAAATCCGGAAGTAGTGCATCTGGCGACGATCATTTAATGACAGACGCATTTAAGGAAGAAGCCGGTCTTTTAAGTGTTATTGGAAATTATCGAAAACAAAACAACACGGAATTCTCTCCGAGTACTAAGAGAGATATCCAGCGAGGCCAACGATTTTTGTCACAAGGCGTTATTGCAGGAGGACGCAATCCCGTGTCTCATGTGACAATCGACGAATTAAGGGAAACCGATCTGTTTTCAGAAAAAGATTGTTTAGATTTGCTTAGTATATTGTCACATTTATTTAAAAGACTTGATAATTCCACAAAGGAATGACATGCCTAAGAGAAGATTAAATGCGATTGACCTTTTCTCCGGGTGTGGTGGTTTATCCGAAGGGTTAAGACAAGCCGGGTTTAAGGTGGTAGCAGGAGTTGAGGTTGATAAGAATGCCGCCAAGGCATACCTTATGAATCACACGGATACGGTTCTTTTCGAGGATGATATAAGGAAACTCGACACCGATAAGATATTGAAATTGCTAAAAGGCAATCCGTTACATCTCTTGGCCGGATGCCCACCTTGTCAGGGTTTTTCATCACTGAGAAAGATGAACCGCAAGTCTGCTGTTCGAGATAAAAGAAACAGTTTGATTGGTGAGTACTACAGGTTCGTTGAAGAACTAAACCCATTAACCATAATGCTTGAAAATGTTCCGGGCATTGTTGATTACTCATTATTTCAATCTATTGTCCGCAAGCTAAAGAAGCTTGGTTACGACATTGAGTATAGAGTCGTTAATGTTGCTGATTACTCAGTTCCGCAACGACGGAAAAGATTGGTATTGGTCGGCTCGAAATTAGGAAAAATCGAGATCGCAAAAGAGAAAAATACAATCATCACCGTGAAAACAGCGCTCTGTAAGTTGAAAAAGAATGGTAAGGATGATGCATTGCAGAATATTTATCCGAAACATACGGCGTATATACAAAAGATGATTTCACTAATACCTAAAGACGGCGGCAGCAGAGAGGACTTACCGAAACGATATCAACTGGAATGCCACAAAAAAAAGAATGTTGGATTTAGAGATGTATATGGAAGGCTACGCTGGGATGCCGTATCCTCTACAATTACTGGCGGGTGTTTGAAGCCTTCAAAAGGAAGGTTTTTACACCCGGAAGAAGACAGGTGTATTTCGGCAAGAGAAGCGGCACTCTTACAGACATTCCCAGTTGATTACAAGTTTCCGGCTGATATTACGCGAGATGCTCTTGCGTTATTAATAGGCAACGCTTTGCCTCCGGAATTTAGTAAGGTGCAAGCAGAAAATATCTTTCGGCATATAGAAAAATGTTCTGTCTGAAATGTTCAACAATAAGCATCTCTAAAAGTGCGGTTGCTGAACATAAAAAACAGCCCGCGTGGACGATGATAGGATGCCAGCCATGCCAGCCGAAAAAGAATATCGACGGCGCCGCTGGCAGCTTGTTGAGCGAGTATTGGCGGCGGGGAGTTGGCTGGCTTGCAGGCTGGAAGGCTGTAGCACAATTGGAGCTTGGGTTGGTTTGAGTGGACGGACGAACACAAGGGAAGGAACGCTAATTTGCGCTGATCGGCGCTAATTTTTTTGGTTCTTGGGGTGATTTGGATCACGTACCAGAGGAGACCGTAGTTTTGATGGTCTCACGCAAAGGCGCCAAGACGCAAAGGGTGGGCTTTGGGCGGTGAGGTTATTGGTTGTACGGGTGTCGGGTGTCAGTTGGAGATAGGCGTCCAAAACGGGCCGGGGGCGAGGGGAAATCGGCGCTGAAAATGGTCCTACCGTAATGTACTCTACGAGCTAGTTCCCTGAGGGGACTTTGCAGGCCGTAGAGGTGGCGGCGGCGGAGTTTGTGGAGTATGGGCCGGGGCAACGCGACAAGATGGCGGAGATTTAAATATCTTCAATACGTTCATCATATCGAAAGAGCTAATGGCGGACAATGTACTATTTCTGTTACCCGGAACTGCATGGCCTCGCATTACTTGACTTTCGACCTCCCCGGACGTACAATGTAATTACATTAACGAATTACAGGAACCGCCCAAATGCACACTAGTCTCATCAAAATCGGGAACTCCCAAGGAGTTCGTCTGCCAAAAGCCGTGATTGAGCAGGCGGGGTTGACAGAAGATTTGGATATCGAGGTCACTGACGGCGCCGTCGTTATTCGCCCTGCAAAGCGTCCCCGCCAAGGTTGGGCCGAGGCCGCAGCCGACTGTCACGCTGCGGGTGAAGACCGACTTGACGATTGGGATACGACTATCTCTGATTTTGAAGGGCAGTGGTAATGCGGCGGTTCGAAGTATGGCTGGTCAATCTCGACCCGACCGTCGGCAGTGAGATCAAAAAAACTCGCCCGGCGGTTATCGTTTCGCCCGACGAACTGAATGAACAACTGCAAACCGTGGTGATTGTGCCGCTGACAAGCGGGCGAGCCTATCCATTTCGCATTGCCACGAAAGTGCAGGGCAAGCCGGGCGTGGCTGCTATCGACCAGATTCGAACTGTTGATAAACAGCGACTTGTCAAGAAAATCAGCACTCTTCATGGGAGTACGGCAAAACGGATCATGGATGCGCTGGGTGAATTGTTCTTGATGGAATAATTCGCGGCCGTTGAACGGCTGTTCGCTGTGCCTCTTGTGCCTGTGGCACCCCGATAGTCTCGTAGGCCGGGTCGCGACCCGGCATTTGCGTTGTTTGCGAGCTACATTGCCGGGTTATAACCCGGCCTACGAATCTTGATGACAGCCATTGCGGCGGTTCACACGCGGGGACAAGCCCCGCCGCTAACTTGTTAGACCAACTCGTCTAGCTCGTCCACCAACGTAGCAAACTGTCGCATAGCGGTTTCTATGGCAGTCGGTTGTTCCATATCCACACCGGCATCGCGGAGTAGGTCTAATGGGTCTTTCGAACAGCCGCCGCTGAGGAAGTTTAGGTATGCTTTGAGTTCGACTGGGCCGCCGTTTAACACGCGGTCGGAAAGAGCCATTGCGGCGGACAGGCCGGTGGCGTATTTGTAGACGTAAAACGCGCGATAGAAGTGTGGGATGCGGAAGCACTCTAGCGAGAGCACGTCGTCGATGACGAAGTCGGGGCCGAAATAGGCGTCCAGCAGTTCGCGGTAGACTTGACGGAAGCGATCGACGGTTAGCGGTTCGCCCTCTTCGGCCAGTTGGTGGGTGATTTTCTCGAACTCGGCGAACATGGTCTGGCGGTAGATGGTGCCGCGGATGGCGTCGATCTGGCGGTTGACTAGGAAAGCCCGTTCGCGGTCGTCGCGGGCGTTTTGCATCATATAGTTGTTCAGCAACTGCTCGTTGAACGTGCTGGCAACCTCGGCCACAAAGATTACGTAGTCGTAGTACTGATAGGGCTGCTTGCTGCTGGAATAGTAGCTGTGCATGGAGTGGCCGCCCTCATGGGCGAGCGTGAAGACGTGATCGAGCACGTCTTTTTGATAGTTCATCAAAATGAATGGATCGGCATCGAAGGATCCGCAGCTAAAGGCGCCGCTTTGCTTGCCGCGATTTTCGTAACGGTCGCACCAACGACCGCACAGCCCCTCTTCTATTGCACCGCAATACTCGGAGCCCAGCGGTTGGAGGGCCTTGATGATTAGCTCCACAGCCTGCTTCCAATTGCGCGTGACTTGCAGGTCGCTGAGAATGGGGACATATGTGTCGTATTGGTGGATATCGCGGAGCCGCATTTTGCGCCGACGTACATCGTAGTAGCGATGCAAGGCGGGCAGCCCGTCGTGGACGGTTTTGATAAGGTTGTCGTAAACCCCGACGGGCACGCGGTCGGGAAAGAGGGCCGCCTGGAGCGAGCCGGCGTGGTTGCGTGCGCGGGCGTAATAAATGTCGCGTTCGATCGAGCCCTTCAGCGTGGCCGCCAAGGTGTGTTTGTGATCGTCAAATCCTTGATAGTATTTCTCGAAGGCCGCCTTGCGGACGTTTCTCTTCGGCGAGTGCAGCATTTTCGAGAAGGTGGAGTGGCTGAGTTCCAGCAGTTGGCCGGTTTCGTCTTTGACCGTGCCGAATTTCAGGTCCGCGTCGTTGAGTTGTCCGAAAATCGTTCCGGCAGCCTGCGACATTTCAGTCTGCATGGCCAGCAGCTTTTCTTCCTTCTTACCCAACGTGTGCGGTTTGTAACGGACCAGTCGTTCGACGATGAGTCGATAGGGCTTCATGCGTTTATCGGCCAAATACTCGCTAATTTTCGCCTTGGGAATGGCCAGGATTTCCGGGCGGACGAACGCACCGGCCTGAGCGGCGCGGCTGGCAGCGCCCACGTAGCGGCCCTGCATGCGTTGATATGTGCTGTCCGACGTGTCTTCCGTAACTTTCAAAAATGCATAAGTCCCCAGCCGTTCGCCCGCCCGATCGAAATCCAAGTCGAACTTGAAGCACTCGGCCAGCGTTTTGGCATCGTCCGCCAAACGGCCCTGGAACTTGACATATCGCGGGATCCGTTTCTCCCACTTCGTAAAGGCATCTTCCCAAGCCTCGTCGTCAACGAACAGTGTTGACAGATCCCAACAATCGGAAGCTTTGACTTTATTACGCGACGGCAGTTGTTTGACTTTGCTCATTGATC
>CAZISU010000589.1:0-4738 GCA_964541935.1 uncultured Planctomycetaceae bacterium
AAGAACCGCTGGAAGGCATTTTTGAATCTTTTCCGCAGCAGCCGGGCCATGCGGGGCTGGCGTCTGGGGCACGCCTTGCTGACGCATAAAATTGCTACGCCACGTCCGATCGTGGTTTGCGAACCGGGCCGCTTCAACGCCGCGCAAGCATGGCAAGAACGAGCCACTTACCTGGCCACCGAATGGGCTGAGGGGGCCGAAAACCTGCACCTCTGGGCTTGGGCATTGGCCAAGCGACCGCTCGACGAGCGCATGAAACTCGCCCAGCAGTGTGCGCGCAGCCTGGGACGGTTGGTGGGGCGCATGCACGCTCGACAAATTTCGCACGGTGACCTGAAGGGCAGCAACGTGCTGGTTGTCGGTGATGCTAACGACGGCGCTGCTAACGACGTCGGCAAGCGGTCTATAAAAATACTCCTAATAGACTTGGACGACGTGCGGATTCATAAGCGTTTGCCGCACAAGCGTCAGATATCCGATCTCGCTCGACTGGCAACGAGCGTAGCTGGCCACCCCTGGGCCGGCAACTCGCTACGACGTCGCTTCTTAGCGGCCTACACGGCCGAATTTCCACGCGGGGCAGTTTGCCGTAAGACCCTCTGGCGGGCGGTAGCGAAGAAAAGCGAAAAACAGATCGCCAAAAAGCAGCAGCGTGGCGATACGATTCTATAATCACCGGCCTGCCACAATAGATACCGGTATCATTACGCTCAGTTTACGGCTATTTTCCTTGTATCTATCCGAGCACATTGCTATGATAACACCAATAAATCCAGACAACCTCAATAGATACCAGTTCCTTTCATGGATCCCTCCAAGACCTTCCCATCATTTGAAAGCCTGCCGCGTTATCGAGTGGCCGAGGCCCTGCGGCCGCTTCTGATCGACTATATCAAAGAGGGCGGATTCCAGGTTGGCGACCAATTCCTGTCTGATCGAGATGTAATGAAAATGGCTTGCCGTAGCCGAACGGCCGTACGCCGAACGTTTAACATCTTGCAGGAAGAAGGTTGGGTCGAACGGCGTGGAGGACTGGGGACTTTTGTCGGCCCCAGGCTCGCCATGGTTGCCGGCAAAACGGATAGCAGCGAACTTTGTCGGAAATCTGACGCTGCCAGCAACAGCAATCCGAAAACAAAAGAACTAATCCATCTCGCCGCCGTAGTCTCGGGCTTGAAGGACTATGCGGGCGGGTGGGGCATTACCGACGTTCTGCAAGGAATCGATTCCGTCGCCAGCGAGGATGGAATAGCCCTGCAACTCTTGGGCGACCATTGGACGGACCCACATGTCATCGCCCAACGGTTTGAAAAGAACCGTCCCGACGTGTTGGCATGCTATGGACCGCCGCTAACCCACGCTGCGATTATCGGCGAGGCGCGACGGTGCCGTATTCCCTGCCTTTTGGCCGGAGTCCGCTCACCGGAAATAGGATTGCCCAACATATATGACGACAGCTTACAGGCAAGCCGCCTGGCCGTGCAACACCTGGTCGAACACGGTCACCGTCGCATCGGTTTCGTTCAAATCACATGCAACGACATGGGCTGCTGGGTGTTCGATCGATTCAACGGCTATCAGCAAGCCATGTCCGAAAACGGCCTTGATACCCAAAACGCCCTTGTCCACTGGACGCCCGTGCGGCCCACCGACAAATCAGTTGATGCATTCCGTCGCTATCTGGACGAGGCAAAACCCACGGCCTTGTATCTGGGGGCAGCGCCGGCGGCTGAGCATATCAGGCGTCTGATAGACCTTGACGGATTAAAGATCCCTCAAGATTTATCAGTGGTAACCGTGAACCAAGATCCCAAGGTGGAGGCTTGGCTGGGCGGTGTTAAGCCCACGATCATAGAGTTGCCGTTGCGAGAGACGGGACTGATAATTGCCGAATATGCCACCATGTTGGCCCAAGGCAAAAGTATCCCTGATAATACTCCGCTGCCATGCACGCTAAGCGAGGGAAATTCAGTTAAATCCATTCTGTAATAGAACCTCACGCACGAGAGAAACGATGAGAACAACAATACTATCAGCATTTGTTCTGACATTTGCGACCACATTGGGACTATGCGATGAAAAGAAACCCGCCAAATACTTCGCCCATGAAGTACGCGAGGACGAGAACGGCGTTATCGCCCCCTGGTGTGATACCCCGAATGGTCCTTGCGATTTTCGCGTTCGCGTCAGTGCGGAAACTTTAAAACGCTATCCCTGGGCCGATGCCAAAAAAGCCGTCATGCCGGCGCCCGAATACACCTTCTACTCGCAGTGGAACATCGACAGCGACGGTAAGATCACATTGCCAAAACCTTTTATACACAAGGGAAATCATGAAAAGAAGCTGGCGGAACAATGGCTCAACGGTGATCTCGGCAGCCGCTATTATTTTGTTGTTTCGGCCATGACTCGCTACTATGCATATTCCGGCGATCCCATGGCTTTTGGGAGCGTGAAACTCTATAGCGACTACATCCTCGACCACGGTCTCACTCAAAAAGATCACCCCTGGCCCCAGTTCCCCATTAGCTGTCCCACCGCCGGAAAATACTACTACAAAAGCGATCCCGAAGGATTTATTCAAACGGACTATGCCGCGGAGGTGTGCCGGCAGATGCTGTTTGCCGGACGTTTTTTGGATGAACCTCAATATATCGAAATGGCCAAGCACTGGGGCGATGTCTATGCAGACAAGTGCGACCATACACCCGGCAAACAGCCCTGGCCACGCTATGCCAACCCGCAAAACGTTCCTTGGGGAAAAGATGCCGACGGCAATCGCCAGACCGGCGGCAGTGTCGCCATTACGCGATTCCTCGATGAATTGATCGATATGGGCTACACGGGCAAGGAAGGAGCGATCCTCAAGGCACGAGACACAGGCGACCGTTATCTCAAGGAGACACTCTTGCCGAATTGGATAATCGGCAGCAACTGGGGCTACTTCTTCTGGGACTGGAAGGCCTATACACTCAATTGCACGATTCCTTTTTGGGTTAGCGAATACATAATGGACAACTCGCAACGATTCCCTGACTGGAGGTACAATGTCCAAACACTCCTGAAACATGCAATGTTCGAAGCGTGCATTTCCCCTCAACCCAACATCGGCGTCTACTCTGGAACCTGGAGTTACTCTGAATCTTCTAGTTGCTGCAAAGACTCCAACGACTACGCCCCTCAAATATTCTCTGGCTCTTACTTGAAGTACGCGTCAATGACAGGCTCGGAGACGATGCGGGAAATGGGCCGCAGGCAGATTGTATTGGCTAACTACGATGCACTTGACAATGGTGTCGTTGTCGACTGCCTCTCGGGCGAGGTCCTTGTTGCCAAAAGCTGGTTCAAGATAGCTCATCCGCTGGCCATGGAAGCCTCGCTGCGGGCCATGAGTTGGCTGCCGGAGTCGTTGGGACCGAATCGCGAAAATCATATCATGCGAACCAGCAACACAGTCCAACATGTGGCATACGGAGACGGTTGCGTCGAATATACCGTGAACGATGCAAAGGGCCAGATGGTAGACGTGCTGCGTTTAGCCTTCCGCCCAAATGCAATTTCCGCCGGTGGAGAGGTTTTATCGCCCGGAAAAACCACCCAAGGCAACAGCTACGAGCTAAAGACGTTGCCCAGCGGCGATTGCCTCCTCACGGTTCGTCACGACGGTAAACGTCACGTCAAGATCGAAGGCGACGACCCGCAAGTGGCGACTGACGATACGGCCATGATGACCACGGGGCAGTGGGAAACTCTTAAGGACGACGAGGATAATCAAGGTGCGATCCAAGTAGCATCCGCCAACGGAGCCTCTATCGAGATGCCGTTTGTGGGCAACCAAGTACGCTTGATCGGCCGCGTGGCCCCCGACGGCGGGCGGGCCGACGTTTATCTCGACGGCAAAAAACTGCTAGCCATTGTCGATTGCTGGGCGCCGAAGACCGTCCATCGCCAGGTTCTGTATTATCGCAATGGACTCAAGCCGGGCAAGCATGTCTTGAAAGTCGTTGCCCGTGGAAAAACAAATCCGATTGCCAAGGGAACTCGGATTTATATCGACGGCATGCAATGGTCGGCGGCCGAGGGTCCTATCGACTTCGGCTCTGGCGGCGGTTCGGCGGAACCGCAACGCGTCATCTTCGGTTACCCCGGCGCCAAAGAACACATCGACTCGAAGGGCAACCGTTGGGGTCCGGCTTTAGAAGTGCGATGTCCGTCGAAGCCAAGAATCGATGGTATCGGGCAATCTTGGTGGACGACTCCCAGGATGAAAGAAGTTGCCGGGACAAAAGATCCAGTGTTGTATCAACACGGCATGCACGCGAAGGATTTTACCGCCCATTTCACGGTCAAGCCCGACGCGACGTATCATGTACGCATCAAACTGGCCGAAAGCCGCGATCTTCCGCCCAAACAAAGGGCCATGAACGTATGGATCAACGGCGAACCTGTTGCGATTAACATGGACATCGAGGCCTCGGCCAATGGCAAGAACAAGGCTGTCGACCTGGTCACCAATAATGTTAAACCCAAAAACGGCGTGATTTCCGTGCGTTTCACCGGCTCGTGGAGAAAGGACAGCAAAGGTAAAACCCTCAAAAACGAAGCCATCGCACAGGCGATAGAAATCGGGGCGGGCTATGGAGGTGAAGGAGTCGTGCCCGCAGAAATATCTCAAGAAAACGTGCTGGAGTAGTCGCACACATGAACGTGGACATCAGTAGACTCATTGACCAGTACC
>CAZISU010000590.1:0-4732 GCA_964541935.1 uncultured Planctomycetaceae bacterium
AAAACCGCCCCCACCCGATCGGACTCGACCATACCCAACGCAAGCGGCATGGCCTGCGACGCCTGGCTGCCGAAGGCATAACGGTTCGTCTTCGAGTCGCACAAACCACGGTTGAATTGGTTTCGCACTTCGTTGGGCATGATCGGCATTCCGGCAACGTACTGGTTAGTCTTAGGGTTGAAAAACGCTCGATTGAAAGCCTTACGGACTTCCTCAGCCAGGGCAGTGTAGTGTCGGGCATCTTCGGGTTTTTCCAAAAGCGCCGCGGCGCGAGCAAGGATCGTGATATCGTGGTAGTAAATAGCCGTATCGGTCAACGAGACGGGCGTAAGCTGGGCCCAACCCATGTGGTCTTTCACGTTGGGCATATCGCCCCAATCGCCCAGGCCGTGCGCGACAATATGGTCGCGCGACTTGCTCGTCAGGTAGTCGACATATCGTTTCATCGTCGCATAGCACTCGCCCAATAGTTGGCGGTCGCCGTACCATTGGTAAAGCTGCCAGGGGATGATCACCGCAGCGCTTCCCCATTCGGGCGAATCGCCGAATGCGCCCGAGAAGATAACGTACTGCGGAGCAATGGTGGGAACCAAGCCGTTGGCATGTTGGGATTCGGTGGTATCGCGAGCGATTTTGGCATACAGCGAGGCCACGTCGTAGTTGTACATGATCGACGGGCCCATCAGGTGGGCAATCTCGAGCCAACCGAGCTTCTCGCGATGGGGGCAATCGGTTAAAACACTTTGCAAGTTGCTTCCAATCGACCAATCGACGAGTTGATGAATACGGTTCATCAGATCGTTGGAGCAGGCGAAGCTTCCCACGCGGCTGGAAGAACTACGCGTGAACTGTCCCTCGATCTTCAACAGAACCGCAGTGTCGCCGCCGGTCTTATCCTCGGGAGCCGCACCTTCGACTTGCAGGTAGCGAAACCCGTAGTAAGTGAATTGCGGGTGCCACGTTTCGATCCCCTTGCCCTTGAGCGTGTAGGTGAAGTAGCTAGGACCGCCCGAGCCCTTTTGGCTGGCCAGCCCGTTCTCGTCGAGCACTTCAGCCGGAGTGATGCGAACCTTTGCGCCAGATGGCCCTCGTAGCGAGACCTTTGGCCAGCCGGAAAAATTTTGGCCCAGATCGTAGACGAACACAGTGGGTTTGGGTTCGGAAACGCTCACGGGCGCGAACGTCTTGATGACCTTTATGGGCGGAGCCGATTGGGCCACGAGCCGCCCGCCAGGACCATCTACCACATTGGCCACTTGCCATTGGCTATCGTCGAAGCCGGGCCGATCCCAGCCGGGCTGCTCCAGTCGGGCGTCGTAATCTTCGCCGCCGAAAATGCTTGACATCGTGATCGGCCCCGGTCCCACACGCCAGGCGTCGTCGCTCACGATCCGCGACATCGATCCATCGGCATAATCGATCCGCAAGTGTAAGATCATCTTGGGCGAGCCGAACGATCCAATAAACTTCCAAAACCGCTCTCCTGTCTCGTGATACATGCCATTGCCAAGCATCACGCCGAGACAGTTCTTGCCGCTCTGGACCATATCGCTAACGTCATAGGTCGAATACAGGCACGTCTTCTTGTAATCGGTCCAGCCCGGATCAAGCACATGGTCGCCCACCTTCTCGCCGTTGACTCGCAGTTCATAGTGGCCCAGACCACAAACGGAGACGATTGCTCGGCGGATTGGCTTGGTGGAATCAAACTCGCGTCGCAGCAAGGGCAGCCGTTCGGGATTATCCTTCGCGGCCTCTCGACGTGCTTTTAGCTTCGCCAACAATGCTGGCGGCGGGCTTTCCAGCCGCTTGGAATTATATACCGCGTTCGCTTCGCTGGGGACGGTCCCGATCCATTTGGCTTTCCCGTCCGGTAGGCCAAAAAGTCCCATCGTGCAATTGGCCGTTTCGCTCCATGGCGACGCTTGAGCCTGCCCATCCCAGACGCGTACCTTCCAGAAACAGGCCTGCCCGGGGTTAAGCTTTTTCTCGGCATATTTGATCTGGATCGTCTCGTCGGACTCGACGCGTCCGCTATCCCACAGATCGCCTTGATCGGCGGCTAACTTTTCCGGCGTCGAGGCCACCAATAATCGATAGGCCGTCTGTCGTTGGCCGCGTTTGTCTGACTGCAGGATCCAACCGAGTCGAGGATTGTCGGCATCGATACCCAGCGGATTCGTTCGGTATTCACATCGCAGATGGGTCGGACAAATATAAGCCGCGATCTGTGATGGCTGAGCTTGCATCAACAGAGCCATGCACGCTAGTGCAATTGTATAACGTTTCATGAATTATGTCCTCGTCGTGGTATCAGTGTTCGTTTTATTCTGCACTGACCATTCATCGTTTTGTTTGAAAGTCGAATTGTCCCGAAGTGACTTCGTACACTGCGGCACCGTCTTTCATGCGGAGGAACTTCACACCCTCGGCCTTCGACGCCGGGCGTCCACCTTCGTTAACCGACTCGGCATTTTTGGCCGGCATGTAGACCGTAGCCGTTGTGTTGGCGGGGATCTCAACGTGCAGGTGGAATCGTCCGTCAGCCTGTTTCCACTCACTCACGATCGGTCCGCGGATCGAATCGTAGCAGGCATTAACCCAAGCCAGATCGCGCGGCGGGCGGGGGCGGATGATGAAGTGCTTGTAGCCCGGCCGGTCCTCGTCGGGGTTGATGCCCGCGATGTTTCGCCATACCCATTCACCCACGGATCCAAGAGCCCAATGGTTGAGCGAGTTCATGCCGGGGTTTTGAAAACCGCGTCCTTCCACATAGCCGTCCCAGCGTTCCCAGATTGTGGTCGCGCCCTGGTCGACCATGTATCCCCAAGAGGGCACCGTGCGGAGGTTGATGAGCCGCCAGGCCTCGTCGTGATGGCCGTTGCGAGACAGTTCCAGCATCATGCGGTGTGTCGTCTGTATGCCGGTCGAGAGATGGCCCTTGTACTTCTTAATGGCCTCAACTAAATGCTTCGCGGCCTTCTCGCGCATAGGACCGTCCAGCAGATTGAAACGCAGTGCCAGTGCGTAGCCGGCCTGGGTGTCGCCCTTGATGCGTCCGTCGGCCCCGACATATGCCTTGTTAAAAGCGGCCTTGATGCCTTCGGCAAGCTGGCCGTACTTTTCGGCGTCTTTTTTATGCCCCAGAACATTTGCCATTTTTGCCAAGGTAGCGGTGGAATTGGCGTAAAAGGCCGTGGCAAACACGTCCTTGGGAACCTGGCTGATGCCCTTGGGATAACCGTCCAGACGCACGGTATCGCCGTTAAGCCAATCGCCGAAATCCTCGTCGCGTTTATTCAGCCAGAGCATCTTGGGGTTGTGTTTTTGGACATAATCTATCCAGCGTCGTGCCGATTGATAATGTTCTTCCAGCATCCGTTTGTCAGCATAATTCTGGTAGACCCGCCACGGCACTACGATGCCCGCATCGGCCCAGGCCGGCGCGCCGGCATAGCTCTTATTCGAATCGTATGGATGGGGAGTATAGTCGGAAAACCGCCCGTCATGGGTTTGGGCATCGCGAACGTCCTCAACCCATTTGGTAAAGAAACCGGCCATGTCCATATTGAAAATCGACGTCTGCGAAAAAGCCTGGATATCGCCCATCCAACCCAGACGCTCGTCGCGTTGAGGGCAGTCGGTGGCCACGCTGTGCATGTTCCCGCGTTGCACCCACTCGATACAGTGCATGATTTTGTTGAGCAGTTCATTGGAACAGGCAAAACGGCCCGTTTGCGGCGAAGAGCTGTGGAAAACACATCCGGTTAGATCGTCCTGCTTCGGCGGCTGAGGCAGCCCCGTGACCTTGACATAGCGGAAACCGTGGTAGGTGAAATGCGGTTCGTAAACCTCTGGGCCGCTGCCACGCAGAGTGTACTGATCGCATTGCGGCGCACCACGAAGGTTGGCCGTGTATACCGTGCCGTCTGGGTTGATCGCCTCGGCATGACGAATCGTCACCCGCGTGCCCTCGGAGCCTTGCAACTTGAGCCGACACCAGCCGACCATGTTTTGCCCCAAGTCGAACACGTAAACACGCGGCTTGGGCTCGGTCAATTTTACGGGCTTGAGTTCATTGACAACGCGAATAGGCTCGTTACTCTGGCCGACGAGTTTCACCTTGTCGAGTGGCGTCTCGACGACAGCCGGCCATTTGCTCTGGTCGAAACCTGCCCGGTCCCAACCCGGCATTTCGCATCTGGCATCGTACTGCTCGCCGTCAAAGGTATCACTGTAGCGGATCGGCCCTTCGTCGGTGCCCAGCCACGTCGAGTTGCTGCAAACGACTTGCCTCCGGCCGTCGGCCAGTTCGATTTCGAGTTGCAGACAAAGTTCCGGATAGATTCCGTAAAAGCCGCGGCCAGGTGGCGGCGCCATTCCGAGCCTGCCGCCGTACCAGCCATCGCCCAGCATCGCGCCCACGGCATTATCGCCTTTTTGCAGCAATGCGGTAACATCGTGGGTCTGCACCTGGATACGCTTCTTGTAGTCGGTCCATTCCGGCGCCAGCACTTGGTCGCCGACACGGCGGCCGTTGATACTCAGTTCATACAGCCCCCGGGCAGTGACATGGACCGTGGCACGTTTGATACCGCCATCAACGCGAAACTCCTTTCGCAACATCGATCCGGGCCAACGTTCCTTGCTGCCGCCCTTTGTGGTATTCACCCGGCCATCGACCAGGTATTTCGACGACCAACCGCCATCTTCGACCGATCCCAGACAAGTG
>CAZISU010000591.1:0-4731 GCA_964541935.1 uncultured Planctomycetaceae bacterium
GCTGCCGTTGATGTATGGAGCCGAGCCGTTGCTGACCGGAGCATCGGGATCGTTCATTTCCACATTGAAATTCCACCGCATGGACTGGCCGCTGTCGAATTGGCCGGCCCGCGCCAAGGCGTTGCCTCTGACGTCGCGAAGACCCGAATGGCCTAGTTCATCGCCTACAGGCGCAACCGGCGCGACGGCCTCCAGCACGTAATCGCCCAAAGCTATCGCCGGCTCGTCGGCGACCAAGCCGCCGTTGGCGTCGAGGATCAATACCGCTTCCCACTTGTTCGAAGCCACCGAATTCAACTCGTAGGTCTTGCTCGCATCCAGCGGATCGACCGTGCCCGACAATTCCGCCGCGCGACTGAGACCGAAATCCACATGGGCGATGCCCAGGGGAATTTCCACGCCGTTGCGATAGAGGATGAAGTTCTCCGGGTTTAAAATGCTGTCGGGATTCTCGCTGGGGTCGGTGGCCAGCATCTCTTCGTCGAAAGTTAGCACGATATAACGCACGCCACCGGTGACGAAGTCACCTTGGCACACGCCGTTGCCCAGCGAATCGTACATGTCCACCATGCGCGGGCCAGCCGTGTCGGTGTCTTCATCGAATCCGCGATAGTAAATGTTCTGATTGTCGCCCGGCGGGAAAATAGTGTGTCCATCGTAGCCAACCGTACCGCCGGTAACATATTCGTTCTGGCTCCAGACGGTCATGAAGTCACCGTCGGGCTGCATGGCCATTGAGCCGTTGAACTGCTCGGTGCCGAAATCGCTAGCCATCAGACGCGTGAGCTGTTCGGGAGAAACGTCCGCGTCGCCAATCTTCAGCGAACTTTCCACCACCGCCAGATCAAACCAGTCGACGTGAGAGTCGCCCTGGAAAACGATTTCCACTACGAAGTTTTCCGAATCCGCAACATTCAGATTCCAATCCGGGGTCGAGGCTCGGTTTTCGATCTCGGCTTGGCTCAGAAGCCGGACTTGAATGGGGCCGTTCAGAGGAGGATTAGGAGACCAGTTGAAGCCGGTTCGGACGGCAGCTTCCAGTGCTTCCTCGAGGCCATCCGCGCTTTCGCCGAATCGCAGAACCTCGTCTTCAATTACCATCCCGGCACCAAAGTCTTCGAAACCGGGGATTCCACCGCGCCACAATCGTATCGTAAAGTCGCCGCCCGTTACATCCTTGTCAACTTCCAGATAGTACCGCGTGTTGCGGCCTTCGCGCTCGGAGTTGACGAAGCTATCGCTGTTAAGCAGCACGCTGCCGGTTTCGACGGGGTTGTTGTTGCTGTCGCCCAGAGTATCCCAACGCGTGAACATCACGCCGTTGCCGTCGCCGCGCAGCATCGAGTAATATCTCTCGTAATTGGCGCGGATCAAGCCGATCTCGTAGTCCGTTTTCCCGTCGTTGTACGCATCGATCATGATCTGGTCCATGATCGCGTCGATATCCCGGCCGATGGTCGGATAAATGCCGCCGAAGAGTTCGCCGCCGACCATAAAATCTTCGCCACGATATAAAGCAAACTCGTCGGTCACATCGGGACCGTAGCCTGCATAGGTGATGACCAAATCGCCATCGGCGTCCAGGCCGGCCTGCGGCCCGGCCTGGAAAAGCGGCCAGATCGGTGCATCGGAGGAAGCCTGATAGGCGCTGTTCACCTGGAATGTAGGCCGCGTAGTCGTTAAGCTCAAAGTGTCGAAGATGCTCGTGGATACATTGTGCAACGACGCGCGGATGCCGCTGGAAGTACTTCCAATGGTGTCGCCTTCGCCGACCGTCCAAGTCAAGACGAAGTTGTGTTCCGCATCCCAGTCGCCGCTTAGTTCGCTCGCCCCGCCGACCGTCATCTGATCCGTAGAGTCCGAAGCGTCCGACGAATACACGCGGTAATTACCCGGCCGGGCGCCTTGCGACGTTTCCATCCAAGTTACCAACAGAAAACCGTCGTCGCTGACTTCGATCGAGGGCCGCACATGCTCGTCCTGGTCGCTTTGATTGACCATGAACTCGCTCCGCAAGGGAGTGCCGTGACGATCGTATTGCTGAGCCCAAATGCCGTTGTACCAACTGGCCTGTTGACCGTTTGTCGACCAGACGATGGTGAAGTTGCCTTCAGCGTCGATGCCCACGTCGGATTGCATCTGTTCGCCGGTCGAAAAACTATTAGCCTGGAACTCGTCGGCCCCGCGAACGCCCCGCGTTACCAAGGTGGGAAGTCCGCTGTCGACGATGTCAGCCTCAACCGTGTCGTAGCCGGTGGGTGAAAAACGCCGCGCGAAAATGTCGTGCGCGTAGCCCTGCTTGCCAGGCATGTTTGTCATGTCGCTTTGCCAGGTGATGACAAAATCGCCGTCCGAGTCCATCGCCACCGCAGCGTTTGTCTGATTCGACTTGTCCAAAGTGGGAGTAAAAGGATTGTCCGGCTCCGCCGCATTCACGCGGAATTCCGAACTCGTCTCCTTGATCGTCACAATCGTCGCCCCGCTAAGCGAATTGGACGCCTCGTCCTTAACGTCGATTACGCTCATCTGCGGATGGTTGATCTTGCCCGAATCGCCCACGAATGTGATCTCGAACGTGCGCAGCCCATCCGGATCGTCCACGGTCTTGACCGATCTGACCGTAACTTCCGGTGCGGGTGTGCGCAGTGTCATAGTCTCGACATAAGGTCCGATCAGATACGAACTACCGCCGCCTTCAGGGTCGGCCGAATAATCGTAAAAATAAACGGGCGCGACTTCGGTGTCCGTCGTAGTCTGTTTGAAGTATTGCTCGATGGCGTATGCGGTCAAAGACGGATCGTCGGGCGAGACCGGGATATTGGCAATCACACCCGGTTCACGCTTGGCCGAAACGATAGTGGCCGGGTAAAAGCCGGTGTCATAAGAAGTTGCATCTTCAATCGATAGTAGATCGAGGTTATCTCCGTTCGAATCGTCGCTGAAATGAACTTCAAACTCGCCGGGAGCGACAGGACGCACCGTCGCGCCCTCCAGTTCACCGCCGATTGTGTTCAAGGCTTCGGCGAAATGTTCCGCCGATCCAAGCATGTCTGTCTCGTTATAATAGAAGGTGGCTTTTTCGCCTGACTCTATGTTGCCGCTACCGTTCGTGTCGTAGCCAATCTCGATAAAGCCGGTTACTGTTTGCTCGATATAGCCAAAAGGCGTGTTACCCGCCGTAATCGAGACAGTCTGAACCTCGTTACCGTTGTAATCCAGCGAGAAATTTGCCCATTGACCCGCTGTATTGTCGATCAGCACGCCCTCGGGCAGAACGATTCGCTGTACCTCGTCGGTGAAATAGCGAGCATAGATGTTCGCGTCTTCCATTGGATTGCCGGTCGACGAATCGATTACCGGATTACCCTGTGCATCGAGCACATCGTCGTAGCGGGTCCAAGTAACCACGAAATCGCCGTCACCGTCGGCAGCGACAGCATGTCCCGAAACCGTGGACTGCGAAACCGCATATTCCTCGTTCACCAAAATCTGGTCGACTTGGTCCGGTACCAGATGATGGAAAGGATCATCCGGCAGGCCCGGCGCCACGGTCAACAACTGACGTTCCTCGAGAGTATCGATCAGGAGCCGTCGATTGACCCTCTCGCTAACGCCCTTGCTTGCCTTGCGGCTAAGCCGTTTGCGGATTGTGCCAATTGTGGATGTGAATCTTTGAAGCTTCGGCAATCGGAAAAGCGACATCTTCTATCTGTCCTTAAATAACTGGTTTCCGTGATCCGGAATTGTGTTGCCCGTTGGGTGTTTAACGAATCTCCGCGTCTGGCCTGAGCCAGTATGAACATTCGGGATTGGTCATGGCCTCGCGTGCCGCCGGCCGATCCAAGTTGAGGATCATGGGACGACGCACCTGGGGTAGAAATCTAACTTCGTACAACTCTTCGCATCCTGCGGTAAACTCGAATGTGCCCACTTCTACGCCCGTGCGTAGATCCACGACGGCCACCCCAGAAAGCAGCTTCTTGCATCGCTCCTGGATCGGCAGACCGCCGAAAATATGTTTCTCGCGTATCTTGCAAAGCCCCACCAACGCATACGGACCCGCAAAACACAGGCCTCGCAAATAGCCCGGCAGCCCGCAAACGACTTCCGTTTGACCGCTGTTTGGATCGAGACGAAGAAGCTCGCCCGCGCCGGAATTCAACAGCCACAGCTTGCCCTCGTGCCAACGCGGCGAATGCGGCATGGCAAGGCCGTCGAGAATAACCTCGTTGCTCTCGACGTCCATCACAATTCCGCCGTCGGCCTTGCGCTCGCGCCACGTGCCCGCCACGTTCGTTGTGCCCAGAGCCGTCACGTACTTGACACGGCCGTCGACCAACGCCAAACCGTTGAGATGACAACGGTCTTCCGGAACCAGATCGGAAATAAAAGGCGGCTTCCAAAGTGGCTCGAAGCTGAAATCACGGCTCAGACGCGAAAGGCAAGAAAAACGCGTGTTCACCAGAATCAGGTCGTCGCCCACAAACGCCAGATCGTGTGTGTTCAAATCGCCCGTGTGATAAGTTGCCCGCGGAAGGTAAAGAGCGTCGTAGCAGCCCGGCCGCTGGGGCAAATAATTGCCCGCAAGCGCCGGCGCGTTGGACATTAGCCAGATATCGTTACGCGTGGCAAGCGCCATGCGGTTGCCGTCGATAGACATTCCCAGCGGCTTGTCGAACTCACGCATCAGCAGCGTGACCCGCGCGCCGTCCCCACCCACCACCGCAACCT
>CAZISU010000592.1:0-4725 GCA_964541935.1 uncultured Planctomycetaceae bacterium
AAACTCGGCGTCAACACCTCGGCTCCGACCGGGATGCTAGAAGCGCAGGCCGGCGTGGGCGACGATGACGAAGCCCTGGTAGTCGACCAGAACGGTGATGCTACCGCCCTCTATATCGATAATGACTCTGAGGCCGCCAATATCTCACTCGACATCGACCACACCCCGGCGGCGGCGGCGGACGCAATCCATGTTCAGAACGCGGCGGCCGACCAGGCAATCTTCGTCGAGCAGGAAGGGAATATCGCCAACACGACTGTGGACGACAATGACGGAGGCGCGATCCATGTTTACAACGACAACTACAACAAGGGCAGCGCCATCACCGCCTACTCCAACCAGTCTAATCTAACCGCTCCCCTGGTCTGGTTCCGGGGCGGCGCCACCGGTTACGGGGACGAGCCGATCCTGCGTTTGACCGGCCGTTCGGCCCACTCCGTCCCGCTCCACCTGGTAGAGCAGGCCTCGGCTTCGGCCAACGCCCAAACCGGTGAGATATACATGGATACCGACGGATACCTGAAATTCTATAACGGCGCCGACTGGATCTCGCTGACAGGACAGGGAGCCGCCGGCACCGGAGACGGGACCGTAATGGGGACAGGATCCCCCGACACGGTGGCCAAGTGGACCACCTCATCGGTTATCACCGATTCCAGCATCACCGACGACGGGACCACGGTCACAGTAGGCGTCAATATGAGCGTCGGAGACAACAACATCACCAACGTCGGCGATATCGCACTCGATACCATCAGCGCCGATGACGGAACCTCATTCACCATCTCCGATGACTGGACCAACGCCGGCAACACGGTAGCCGATCTCGGCATCGTCACCACCGCCGACATCAACGGCGGAACCATCGACGGCGTGGTAATCAACGACTCAACTATCGGGCTCACCACCGCCGCGGCGGGCGCCTTCACCAACCTGACCGCTTCCACCGCCTATCTGACTTTAGGCACGACAATCAACGAGTTCTCGACCGACGGGACACTGGCCGGCGACAGCGATGCCGCTGTACCGACCGAACAGGCAGTCAAGACTTATGTCGATGGACGTCCGATCGGAGACGGATTGAACGGAGCTGGCGCGGATACCCAGGTAGCATACTGGACCAACGACAGCACTCTTGACGGGCAGGCAACCTTTATCTGGGATTATACCGCCGCTGAGTTCCGGGTCAACACCGACGGGGACATCGGCGCCTATACCTTTCAGGTCTCGGGCGACTCCTATATGGAAGGCGATATCCTGACGGTAGATGACAGCTGGATCGGCCTTGGATCCTCCATTGAGCGACTGGTCTTTGACTCGGCCGGTGACCTCACTGTAATGGGCGCGAAACTCGGCGTCAACACCTCGGCTCCGACCGGGATGCTAGAAGCGCAGGCCGGCGTGGGCGACGATGACGAAGCCCTGGTAGTCGACCAGAACGGTGATGCTACCGCCCTCTATATCGATAATGACTCTGAGGCCGCCAATATCTCACTCGACATCGACCACACCCCGGCGGCGGCGGCGGACGCAATCCATGTTCAGAACGCGGCGGCCGACCAGGCAATCTTCGTCGAGCAGGAAGGGAATATCGCCAACACGACTGTGGACGACAATGACGGAGGCGCGATCCATGTTTACAACGACAACTACAACAAGGGCAGCGCCATCACCGCCTACTCCAACCAGTCTAATCTAACCGCTCCCCTGGTCTGGTTCCGGGGCGGCGCCACCGGTTACGGGGACGAGCCGATCCTGCGTTTGACCGGCCGTTCGGCCCACTCCGTCCCGCTCCACCTGGTAGAGCAGGCCTCGGCTTCGGCCAACGCCCAAACCGGTGAGATATACATGGATACCGACGGATACCTGAAATTCTATAACGGCGCCGACTGGATCTCGCTGACAGGACAGGGAGCCGCCGGCACCGGAGACGGGACCGTAATGGGGACAGGATCCCCCGACACGGTGGCCAAGTGGACCACCTCATCGGTTATCACCGATTCCAGCATCACCGACGACGGGACCACGGTCACAGTAGGCGTCAATATGAGCGTCGGAGACAACAACATCACCAACGTCGGCGATATCGCACTCGATACCATCAGCGCCGATGACGGAACCTCATTCACCATCTCCGATGACTGGACCAACGCCGGCAACACGGTAGCCGATCTCGGCATCGTCACCACCGCCGACATCAACGGCGGAACCATCGACGGCGTGGTAATCAACGACTCAACTATCGGGCTCACCACCGCCGCGGCGGGCGCCTTCACCAACCTGACCGCTTCCACCGCCTATCTGACTTTAGGCACGACGATCAACGAGTTCTCCACCGACGGGACACTGGCCGGCGACAGCGATGCCGCGGTACCGACCGAACAGGCAGTCAAGACTTATGTCGATGGACGTCCGATCGGCGACGGACTGAACGGCGCCGGCGCGGATACCCAGGTTGCCTACTGGACCAACGACAGCACTCTTGACGGGCAGGCCACCTTCATCTGGGACTACACCAACGCCGAGTTCCGGATCAATACCGATGTAGATTGCGGGCCTTACACGCTTCAGCTCGATGGTGCCGCTTTCATCAGTGGGGATATCACCCTGCTGGACGACAACTGGATCGGCCTTGGCTCCTCCATCGAACGACTGGTCTTTGACTCGGCTGGCGATCTCACGGTGATGAATGCCAAACTCGGCGTCAACACCTCGGCTCCGACCGGGATGCTAGAAGCGCAGGCCGGCGTGGGCGACGATGACGAAGCCCTGGTAGTCGACCAGAACGGTGATGCTACCGCCCTCTATATCGATAATGACTCTGAGGCCGCCAATATCTCACTCGACATCGACCACACCCCGGCGGCGGCGGCGGACGCAATCCATGTTCAGAACGCGGCGGCCGACCAGGCAATCTTCGTCGAGCAGGAAGGGAATATCGCCAACACGACTGTGGACGACAATGACGGAGGCGCGATCCATGTTTACAACGACAACTACAACAAGGGCAGCGCCATCACCGCCTACTCCAACCAGTCTAATCTAACCGCTCCCCTGGTCTGGTTCCGGGGCGGCGCCACCGGTTACGGGGACGAGCCGATCCTGCGTTTGACCGGCCGTTCGGCCCACTCCGTCCCGCTCCACCTGGTAGAGCAGGCCTCGGCTTCGGCCAACGCCCAAACCGGTGAGATATACATGGATACCGACGGATACCTGAAATTCTATAACGGCGCCGACTGGATCTCGCTGACAGGACAGGGAGCCGCCGGCACCGGAGACGGGACCGTAATGGGGACAGGATCCCCCGACACGGTGGCCAAGTGGACCACCTCATCGGTTATCACCGATTCCAGCATCACCGACGACGGGACCACGGTCACAGTAGGCGTCAATATGAGCGTCGGAGACAACAACATCACCAACGTCGGCGATATCGCACTCGATACCATCAGCGCCGATGACGGAACCTCATTCACCATCTCCGATGACTGGACCAACGCCGGCAACACGGTAGCCGATCTCGGCATCGTCACCACCGCCGACATCAACGGCGGAACCATCGACGGCGTGGTAATCAACGACTCAACTATCGGGCTCACCACCGCCGCGGCGGGCGCCTTCACCAACCTGACCGCTTCCACCGCCTATCTGACTTTAGGCACGACAATCAACGAGTTCTCGACCGACGGCGCCCTGTCGGGAGACAGTGACGCCGCAGTACCAACCGAAAAAGCGGTCAAGGCCTATGTTGACGCTCTCCCGGTCGGAGCTGGGCTGAACGGAGCCGGAACCGCTAACACGATGGCGTACTGGACCAATGAATCCACACTGGACGACCTGGCGGCGATGACCCACGGGCAACTCATCATCGGATCCACCGCTGCCGCGCCGGTCATTGCCGATCTTGTCACCAGCAATGGTGTTACCTCCTCCCCGGGAGCCGGGACACTCGCGGTATCCGGTGTTGACGCGACCACTGCCGCAGTCGGTGTGATTGAGATCGCTACCGACGCCGAGGCGGTGACCGGCACCGCTACCGATCTTGCAATAGTCCCCTCCAATCTGGAGGGTGTCTTCGCCGACCCGCCTCCGATAGGCGTAACCGATCCGGCAGCAGGGGAGTTTACCAATCTGACCGGTGCGACTGTTGCCGCGTCAGGTCTCTCTGCCGGACAGATCGTTTACACCGGCGCGGGGGGGATTCTTACCGCTGAGGGCGAACTGGCCTACGACACCACGGATAACAAGATCACGCTCACTTCGGATGTAGATACCGGCCAGGCCTTGCAGATCGTGGCTAACTCGCTGACCAACGGCGAAGTTCTGGATATTACGTCGACCTCGGCCGATATCACTTCCGGTACACTTGTCCATCTAAGTGCCGATTCACCGAATAGCGGCTCCGCGCTCTGGATCCAACATACGAGTACCGGCATCAACCACCCGGAAGACTCGACGGTAATCATTGACCGGAAAGGTAACGGCCGGGCCCTGCAAATTGATGTGGACACTTTAACTCAGAGTGGAGTCTGGATCAAATCTGATACCATAACCGGTGGAAGAGTCATGACTGTCAAGTCCCAGTCGGCGAACATGACCGGAAGTGGTTACACACTCTATGCATTTCAGGCCCATACCGATTCACCCGGACACGGCATTGTCGGAGAGATGCAGGGATCCGGAAATGCGTTCCGGGCGATCGTCGATAGGAGCGCGGCGGCGGGC
>CAZISU010000593.1:0-4713 GCA_964541935.1 uncultured Planctomycetaceae bacterium
GATAAGTGCCTGTTGGTCACAGTCGAAACACTGCGGCCCGGGCGGACAGGGCATAGCTGTGCCGCGATCCGCTATTTCAAGATGTCGTTGCGATATTGGCGGGCTCTGCCTGTGTTTGCCTGCGTGAGTGCTTCTGACGGGGGCCCTGCTCAGAAGAAGCCTGCTCAGAAGAAAAAGGTATCGGCGCGGGCTAAAGCGGAGTCGCCCTTGGCAGCTATCAAAAATGATTCGGCGCTGCCGAGAGTTTTGCTGATCGGGGATTCGATTTCGATCGGGTACACGCTGCCCACGCGAGCGGCGCTGGCCGGCAAGGCGAACGTGCACCGCCCGCCGACCAACTGTACCAGCACGCCCAACATAGTGCGTCACCTGGACAATTGGCTGACTCCCGGCCAAGGTCGCTGGGATGTGATCCACTTCAATTCCGGCATACACGACCTGAAGAGACCCGGGGGCAAATGTGCCGTGACGCCCCAGCAATACGAGAAGAATCTGCGGATTGTGGTTAAGCGGTTGAAGAAAACGGGCGCCGAATTGATATGGTGCAGCACGACGCAATCGCCCGAAGCGGTCTGCGGTGCGCCGGCCGAGGACTTCATTACTTACAACGCCATCGCCAGCAAGATTATGAAGGAGAACGGAATCACGATCAACGATCTGTATAGTTTCTCACTTCCGCGGCTGCCGAAGATCCAAATTCCGGTCAATAGCCATTTCACGCGCGAAGGCTCCAAGGTGCTGGCCACGCAGGTGAGTTCGGCCATTTTGAAGGCCCTTGAGAGCCGCGATCCGAAGCGGAGCCCGTGATGCAACTTAGCGGACGCCGCAGTTCTTTTCGATTTGGCGGGCTTTGTTGCTGAAGCCGAAGAGTTCGACATTCTCGTCGGCCGGGCGGACACTATTGGTCCAATCGTAGGTGTTGTCTTTGGGGAAGCCATCGCCGCGGAGGTTCATGTTGGCACAGCCGCTGACTCCCAGGCTGATTGCGACTACAAAGACCAGCCCGCAGAGCGAAGAACAGACACGGGATAGAATTATGCGGGACATTTTTGGTTTCCACCTGATAACCGAGTAATTGACGGTGATCGTGTGCGATAGAGGCAGAAAAACGCGGGTTAACGATCGGGGGCGGGAGTGTCGCAGATTCGGCGTTGCGTGTCTAGGGCAGTTTTTTAGCTATTTGCGAGTTAGCATGCCCACGGCAAGCGTGGGCATGGCACCCGAGCAATATTTTAGGGCCGTAATGACGAGCGTCGGGGTGGTTGTTTGGCGCCACGGGCTTTAGCCAGGGCGTCGATGGCTTCGTCGACTTCGCCCTGTTGGCGATGATATAGGCTGACGGCCAGCCAGGCCTGTCGAGCGTGGGGGAAATTCGGTCCGTCGGCAGCGGTTCGCAGTTGTTGGGCCGCCTCGTCGAAGCGTTTTTGTAGCCAGAGCGCCTTGCCTCGAAGCATTGCCACGGCAGGAGCAAAGGGGCCCGCTTCGTGAATGTCTTCGAGCCGATTGAGTGCGTGTTGTCCCATGCCCAAGTCGATGTATCCATCGGCCTCGGAAAGTCGTTTTGTTAATCGGATGTACTGCTTCTTGACGTTCATGACTGCCGCTCCTTTACCAACCATTCTTACTACGCTTCCGGTTAGGGTTGGGTTTGATCTGGCTTTTAGTATTGTTGCAACAGCTATATGTGCAAAACCTGCGCCAATTGCGCACTTATAAGACAAAACGGCCTAAGTCGTTTATCGAAGGGGAGTTGCTGAATCGGGTCTGAATGCCGCCGTTATGCGGATGACCGCCATTTTGGCAGTTAATACAATCGTTTGTATTTCAACGACCCATTAGCGAGTAGCCAGGCAGGTTCGAGATGCGTTGCTGGATGGTAGCCATTTTGTCGCGGAAGCGTTTATCGGTCGTGGAACCGAATTGCCGCTTGAACTCTTCCGCCGATAACCCCTCGGGGAGATCCTTGCCGAGTGGCAGATATGCCGCGGTGAAGAACGATGAGGAGATGTCGGAGAGGCGTAGTTTAGAATCGATGAGGTGTTTGGCAAAGCTTGCTCCGGCCAGGTCGGCTTCCAGGTCGAGGAAGCTGAAGCCTGATCCGCCTTGGCTGTCGGCCGTTTCCTTGGCAATTCCGATCGAGTGAGCGCTTTGCTGGCCAGTCAGCGATGTGATTGCGCACGAGACGGCGAAATGTTGCGCCAGGTCGTGGCGGCCGTTCATGGTTGGGGTGCCCAGTGCCGTCAGGCGGCGACGGCGGAGTTCGTCCGACTCGATGAGTTCGACCAGGCGGCCGATGGCGGCGTGGTCTCGAAGTTTGTCGGACGTGTCTAGCCCGATGGCCAAGCCGAGCAGGAAGGCCTTTTTGGCATGTTGGGGAGGTAGCTGCTGGGCCGCTTGGGCCGCCTGTCGCACGTATGTTTCGGTGAGTCGGTCGTTGTCGCGAGAAGTAGGGTTTTGAGAACCCACGGCGGCGGCAATTGCAGACCGGCCGTTTTTCTCGGCGGCACTTCGGATGGCATCGACGACGAATCTAGTGGCTGAGATGAGGGTTTTTGCCTTGGAGGGATCGCCGCTGGAGGCCGGCCTAAGAGCCACGGCCATTTTTCTGGTGAGGGCTATCGGTTTTTTTTCGGGATGGGAACCGTTTTTGACTTCGACCACGCCGGAAGGCAATTGTTGCGCTGTGAGCGGCTTGGACGCGCGAGCGAGGAGCGTGACGTAGCGCTGGGCCGAGGTGTCTTTGGGCATCTCCTTTTGCATCTGCCGATAGATCCTCGTCAGCAGTTCGCGGCGTTCGGGCTGGAAGTGGCGCAGCGAGACGGAGCCACGCAGACGCAGTTCCTCGCAGAAAAGGTACATGACCAGCGTATTCATGGGGTCGAAACGGATTTTGTAGTCACGGTCGCGGGCTTTACCGTCGCTGACCAGCGGCCGCATGACGGAATGATTGTCGGGGCTGTGCGGAGCGCCCAGGACATGCCCAATTTCATGCACGACGATCTCCAGGCGTTCGCTGTAAGCCACGTGTTGCGACCATTCGCGGATGAGAATGTATGGGTGCAAGGGCCCACGGGTGCCGCCCATGTGAACGCGTCCGTTGGGCTTCTCGTATTGGCTGGAAAAGCCGATGGCCAGGGCGGCTTTTTTGCCGGGCTTGACCTTTTTTTCGAACTCGCGGATGGTGAAGTAGAAATCGGTGACCCCGTCTTGCGAGTCCCAGGTGTCGGTTTCGGCGACAGCAAGACGCACGCGGCAGTATTTTTCCAAAATGTCGGAAGCCTGGGCGATGCGGTCCTTGAGCCGCTTTTGCCAAATCTGCGTGACGGCCGGCTCGTCGTCGTCGACCAGCAGCTTGATGGGAATGATGCCGACCTTGCGTAGGCGGGCGAGTTGTTTGGGCGTTGCCGGTTTGGGCTGGGCGGGAAGTTTGTTGTCGTTGCCCTTTTTGCAAAACCGCCTTTCGGTTAGCTCAACCAGATTGGGCGTGGCTTGCTTCGAGAAGAAATATACGATGGAATTGGCCGTAATACGATATCGCTTTTGATCCTTGCCGGAGTGGAACTCGACCGTAGCCTCGTCGATCACGGGTACGGGTCGAACCCCGCCCGGGCCGAGCTTGATCCGTTGGGGTTTGTCGCCGGGCAGCGTAACCTGGGTCTCGACCGCGTTGAGTGTGCGGTTGGCCAGTACAATCACATCGGCCGCTGCGGGAGACACGAGCGCAAGCGTGGCCGTGATGCACAGCAGGGTCGAGATGGCGGGCGTGTGTTTCATGCGATATTAAGATTTCAGCAAGTAGCAAGTATGAAGTCTATTATTGTCATTATATATGCGAAGTCGATTATTTGCTAGTTTTGGCCTGTTGAGACGAGAAACGGGGCATATGCCGGCAAATTGCCCGGCAGTTGAGTGTATGATGCAAGCTGGAAAGAAATGTGGTATTCTTAGCGATCTATGGGGCGGATTCGAGAAAGACGGGGAATTTAGACAGGATTCACGAGATGTACAGGATGGTTTTAGGGGAAGTTGCTTGGCACTGTTGGGCTAGGAGATATGAGGAAACGTTATGAACAAAACGAAGTTTTTCGGACGTGTGTATCTGGCAATTGTTTTACTTGTAGTGTTTGCGGTTAATTCGGCTCTGACGCATGCCGCCGAGCCTGAAGATATCCGCGTTGTTTTGGCCGGCGATTCCACGGTTACCGATAAGGCCGGATGGGGCGCGGCGATTGGAAGCTTCTTTGAGCCTAACGTCAAGGTTATCAATCATGCCTGCGGCGGGCGGAGTTCGAAGAGTTTTATTATCGAAGGCCGATTGAAGAAGGCTCTGGCCGAGCGGCCGGATTATCTCTTCATTCAGTTTGGGCACAACGATTGCCCGGGCAAGGGGCCGAAGCGCGAAACCGATCCGGATTCCAGCTACATGGATTACCTCAAGGTCTACGTTAAAGAGGCGCGCAAGGTGGGTGCGAAACCCATCCTGCTGACACCCATGACGAGAAGGCACTATGACGAGCGGGGCAAAATCAAGTCCATCCTTACGCCATACGCAAAAGCCGTTCGTCGCGTTGGCAAGGAAGAGGGCGTGCCGGTGATCAATCTATACGCTGGCAGCGTCGAACTCTTCGAGCGTCTGGGCGACTCGGGTAGCAACGACTTGCAGCCCAAAGGCGACCGCACGCATTTCAACGCCAAAGGCGCCAAGGCGATGGC
>CAZISU010000594.1:0-4711 GCA_964541935.1 uncultured Planctomycetaceae bacterium
AAAAAGGTTAAACAATGAATGTTTTATTTGTGGGTGCCCATCCGGACGACATCGAAGCCCATTGTGGCGGAACGGCGGCCAAATATGCCGGGCAAGGTAACGAGTTGTATTTTTGCGTGGCGACCAACGGCAACGTAGGCTCGTCTACCTTGTCGAAGGAAGCGATCGCTAAAATCCGCAAAGAGGAAGCGACTCGAGGGGCCGCAATTGTCGGTGCCGAACTAATCTGGCTTGGCTTCGACGACGAATTCCTGATCGATTCGGTGGAAACACGGCACGCCTTCATTGAAGCGTTTCGTATTGCCCGGCCCGATGTTGTCTTTTGCCACTGGCGTGAGGACTATAATCCGGATCATTCTATTTCGGGCATGATCGTTGACGAGTGCATTCACATGGCCACCGTGCCCAACATCGAAACGGCCTCGCGTCCCACGGCCGGCATTCCGCATGTCTATTTCATGGACACGCCGATGGGGGTAAATTTTGTGCCCGAGATCTACTGCGACATCACGAATACATTTGAGAAAAAGGTTGCCATGGTATCCGCCCATGCCAGCCAGGACCAATGGGTGAAGGATATTTTCGGGTGCGATTTGAAGGCGTTTCTCGAAATCCCCGCCAAGTATCGTGGGATGCAAGCCGGTTGCCCGATGGCCGAAGCATTTCGACCCTCGTATCGTTGGGGCCGCACTTTTTGTAAGCACTATCTGCCGACAACGGAATGATAATAAACTCTTTTTGATTTTACAGGGTAGCTATCATGTTTAGGCAACTTGGTTTTCAGCGAGCGGCGGCCCCCAAGCAGTCACGAATACGTCCCTTGCGCACCCTTCGTTGCGAATCATTGGAAGCGCGGAGGATGTTGTCCGTCTATTACGTGGACGCCACCGGTGGAAATGATTCCTGGAACGGTAGGGCCGGAGCTTATGTTGCGGGGACTACCGGCCCTTGGCAAACCGTTCAAAAAGTAAACAGCGAGACGCAAGCGCCGGGAGACTCGGTACTCTTCAAATGCGGCGAGGTTTGGCGGGAAGCATTGGCGCCGGACAGCGGCGATGCCGGCGGTGATGTTACCTATGGAGCATACTCATACGGAAGCGGCGGAAAGCCGCAGATCCTGGGCTCCGTGGAACTCAACAGCACCTCGGATTGGAACGACCTCGGAAGCAACATCTGGGGCACCGATGTGGGAACCGTGACGACCGACGGCAGCGAACTGCTGGGCAATCCGAGCTTTGCTACGAATACCAGCGGCTGGTGGTTTTCAACCTCGAGCGGGGGTGTCGCCAGCGGGTATCGCGATACCACGGTGTATGATTCGGCGCCGGCCGGCTACAGCATAGCCTGCACCGACAGCGGCACCTCGCCGTACAGCGTTCGCCTGGTCACATCGAGCAGTATGGGCGTCACCGAAGGCGAATATTATCTTCTCAGCTTCCGGGCAAAAAGCACCATCGCGTTCAGTTGGTCCAACAAAATTGAAGCGTTCGAGTCGGCGCCATCCTACCCCATCTGGGGTAAGTATGCGATGGAAGCATATAGCATTACCACTTCGTGGGAAACCTACAATGTGCTCTTTCAAGCGACGACGACAACGGCGACGGGCGCCCGGTTCTCGTTCCTCTTGGGCAAGGTCTTGCCCGACGGCGCAACCTTCTCGATCGACACTATGAGCTTCAAGCACTGCGAACTGTCGTCGGAGGTTTTGGGACAAGCGATAGGCAACATCATCTATGATGGCGCTTCGTGCGGCGTGGCGGAATGGAGTCTTGACGGCCTCGACGCTCAGGGAGACTTCTTTTACGACACGAGCGATTGGACTGTCAAGGTGTATTCCACTGCGAACCCCGCGAGCTATTACTCCGACATCGAGCTGGCGCAGACTCGCGACTGCGTCAACTACAACGGTGGAAGCTACATCACGTTTGAGGACCTGGACTTGCGCTACAGCAGCGCGAGCGGCACGGACGGCGCCGGCGTCGACCACCTCACGATACGCGGCCTCGATGTTTCGTTCATGGGCGGCGGTGTGCTTGGCTTTTGGTGGCACGACGGTTCTCCGTTACGTTTTGGCAACGGCATCGACTTCTACGGCGATGCGTCCTACATCCTCGTCGAAGATTGCAAGGTTTGGGAAATCTACGATGCCGGGCTTTCCAACCAAAGCTCTGCAGCCGCCGTCGAGCACGACATCGTCTATCGGAACAACGTCGTCTGGAACTGCGAATATTCCTACGAGTACTTTGTTTCTGGAGAGGAGGGCACCGTCTATAACATCTACTTCGAGAACAACACCTGCTTGTATGCCGGCTATGGCTGGGGGAATGCCCAGCGGCTCAATCCCGTGGGCTGGAATCTCAAACTGCGTAGCCTGGCGGACACCAACGATTTCTATATCCGCAACAACATCTTCTACGAAGCGAGCGGGGCTCTGGTGGGACTGTGGGGTTGGACCGATTTGGACGAGCTTATGATGGACAACAACCTCCTTTATTCAAGTGACAACAACTACGCCTCGTGGAACTGGGGGACGTACACGTCCTTCGCAAGCTATCAAACGGTCAGCGGCAAGGACGCCAACTCCATAGCGGCCAATCCGGAATTCGCTGACGCGGCAAACCTTGACTTCCATCTGGAATCCACATCGCCGGCAATCAATAATGGAATAGATACCGGCATAGCTTATGATTACGATGGAATTTCCCGTCCCCAGAATACCTACTATGACATCGGCGCCTACGAGGTGTCCTACCGATTGCCCGGCGATGCCAATGGGGACGGCACGGTCAATCAGGGTGATGCAGTGATCGTGTCCGCAAACTGGCTAATGCCAAGCGGGGCCAGTTGGGGCGATGGCGATTTTAACGGTGACCAGCAGGTGGACGACCGCGACGCCACGATCATGGCAGCCAATTGGACACGGCCGCTCCCGCTGGCTACTTCTTTCTCGGCCGCGACCGAGCCGGAGGTGGAAACATTTGTATCAGACCCGGAGGTATTGCCCGGCGATGCCACTGGGGACAGCACGGAACCAACGACGGTTTCGTATGACCTGGACAACAGTGGTAAGGTAGATTTAGGCGACCTGTCCTTCTTCGCAACGGTCTATCGCGAAAAGCCGGGTATCACCACCGAAAGCCCATACGCTTATGCGGCCGACTTTGACCGCTCGGGGACCGTCGATTTGGGCGACCTGGCCCTTTTCGCAGCCAACTACCAGCTCGTTGAGTCGAACGATTCGTTTGCCCCAGCGGCCGAAGCCAGCCAGTCAAGTTTGGCTGCTCCGGTAACTGCTTTCACCATGGCCGCTATACCCGAAATGCCCACAATCATGCCCGGCGACGCCAACCGCGACGGTCGGGTGGACGACCACGATGCCGGTATGGTTGCCAGAAACTGGCAGGCAAAGAAGCGTGCCACATGGTCAGACGGCGATTTCAACGGTGATGAGATAATAAACGACCAGGACGCGGTGATCTTGGCTCAACACTGGATGATGACCAATGATGACATGGACGACAAAGCCCATGACGAGGCATTTGCCACTATTGGAGTGGCGGAAAGTGATTTATTTTTGTCCCGAACCGGATAAAAATAATGTGCTACAATGATTTTCCAGAAAACTGTATTTAATGTGAGAGGATCATACATCATGACAACAAAAGTATTCTTGCGGTTATTTTCACTGGGAGCCGTACTATCGGTTTTGATTTTCAACACCGCGTATGGTGACACCACACTTCAGATCATGCCGCTGGGAGACTCGATCACCGGCGGCTATCCCGTTGCCGGAGGTTACCGTGAGCCGCTGTATACGCATCTGCAAAGCGTCAGCTGCGACTTCGTTTACGTGGGCAGCAATACGAGCGCGCCGTCGCAATCGCTGATTAACGCAAACCCAATCCAAGTTTTCCATGAAGGGCATGGTGGATACCAAATCAACCAAATCAACGGCAATCTTTTCGGCGACGATGGATCAGACGGAAACAACAGCGGATACTGGCTGGGCGGCACGGCCACGCGTGAGCCGCTCTTTCCCAACATCATCCTTCTCGATGCCGGCGCCAACGACGTATATGCAGCGCCTTCCGCCGCCGTCATGCGAGATCGGATCGATGCTTTAATCAACACCATCTACACGAATCGTCCCGACGCGGCGGTTCTGGTAGCAAATATGATTCCCCGTACAAACTTTCAAAGCATATCGGAGGCCTATAACGCATTGATTCCTGATCTGGTTGAAAGTTATGACACGGCAGGCCGAAAGTGCTATTTTGTCGACATGCATAGCGCACTGACTTTGGCCGACCTCTCCGACTCAGTACATCCTAACGCAGCCGGCTACCAAAAAATGGCAAACACCTGGTTCGCCGCCCTGCAGACCAACGACCTTATTTCTGTGCCGGAACCGTCTTCACTGATGATGCTCTTCGGTTTGGTGGGAATGATATTGCTTATCGCAAAAAGTAAGCACAACCGTTGATCAACATAAATTATCACCGGATGAAAACATGGGCACGAGTCAACGCCGGATAGGTGTTCCTGTGCCCCGCAAGATGACAGAAACCAACACGTGGAAACAAGACATGCAAGAAGTTCGAATTAACCGCCGTCAGGCCCTTCAAGTCGCCGCGGCCGCAAGTCTGCCTCTGCTGGCGGACGGAATATGTCGGGGCCGGCGATTATAAGCAGACATTAAAGCACCTGCAAA
>CAZISU010000595.1:0-4706 GCA_964541935.1 uncultured Planctomycetaceae bacterium
GTCGAGTTCTCTCCCGAAGACGCCGCCCGCACCGAACACGATTTCCTCTGCCGCGTGGTCGAGGCCACTATCGACGCCGGCGCCACCACGGTCAATATCCCCGACACGGTCGGCTACGCCACGCCCAGCGAAATGCACAAGGTAATCAGCCTGCTGCGTAACCGCGTGCCCAACATCGACAAAACCGTGCTCAGCGTACACTGCCACAACGACCTGGGCATGGCCGTGGCCAACAGCCTGGCCGCCGTCGAGGCCGGCGCGGGCCAAGTCGAATGCACTATCAACGGCATCGGCGAACGGGCGGGTAACTGCTCGCTCGAAGAAGTCGTCATGGCCCTCCGCACCCGCAACGATTTCTTCAAGGCCGACACCCGCATTGCCACCCAACGACTCGTGCTTGCCAGTCGCCTGGTTTCGGCCGTAACCGGCATCCAGGTGCAGCGCAACAAGGCCATAGTGGGCCAGAACGCCTTCGCCCACGAGGCCGGCATTCACCAGGACGGCATGCTCAAGGAGCGGACCACCTACGAAATCATGCGGCCCGAAGATGTGGGCTGCGCCAAAACCGATCTGGTTCTGGGCAAACACAGCGGCCGAGCCGCCCTGGCCGACCGCGCCAAGGACCTGGGCTACGATCTCTCCGGCGAACAGCTTGTGACCGTGTTCGAACAGTTTAAGGTCCTGGCCGACAAGAAAAAAGACATCTACGACGGCGACATCACCAGCCTCATAGAGCAAGAGATCCTGGCCGTTAATGAACTCTGGTCGTTCAGTTCCTACCGCGTAGATACCGGCACCGACCGCACGCCGCACGTAACGCTCGCGATCGGCCGCGGCCAAGAGCAGTTCAGCACCGAGATGGCCTGCGGCGACGGCCCCATCGACGCCATCTTCCTGGCCATCGAAAAGCTCACCGCGGTCCCCATGGTCTGCAAGGATTTTCAAGTACACAGCGTAACGGTAGGCAACGACGCCCAGGGCGAAGTTTTGGTCGAAGTGGAACACAACGATCGTATCTACCGCGGCCGCGGTGTATCGACCGACAGCGTCGAAGCCAGTGCCAAGGCATTCCTCAGCGCCGTCAACCGCATCGCCGCCGTAACCAACGGCAGCGCGACAAACAATACTGCCGATAGACAATAAAACCGAACCGAAATGAAAGAAACAAAGAAGGCCGAATGGCGGAATTGGCAGACGCCCGGGATTTAAAATCCCGTGTCCTTAACGGACGTGCGGGTTCGAGTCCCGCTTCGGCCATTTTTCATTTAGAACGGGTTTGCCTTTGAGCATCCATTCCCGTTCCTCTTTTGTGGCAATAAACACGTCTCACGTCAATCGAACAGCAAAACCACATAAGTCACGAAGATAATCAAATGCACGGCCCCTTGCAGGATGTTCGTGCGCCCGCTGCCGAAGTTCACCATACAGATTAAAAGCGTCAGTGCCAGAATCACCAGTTCCTGCGGGTCAAGGCCCAGTTCGATGTGCTTTCCGGTAACCAGCGAGATGGTGAGCACGGCGGGGATTGTCAGGGCGGTGGTCGCCAGGGCCGATCCCAGGCAGGTGTTGACCGTGCGTTGAATACGGTTATGCAAGGCGGCCCGCAAAGCGCCCAGCCCTTCGGGCGAGAGCACCAACAACGCCACTACCACGCCGCCCAAGGCCACCGGGGCCCCGATTGTGGCAATGCCATGGTCGATCAAAACGGCCATCTTCTTCGAAAGCAAGACGATCGGCACCATCGACGCGACGAGCAACAGAGAGTGGTAGCCGACCGAGCGCGTAAGCGGGTGTTTCTCCCCGGAACGCGAATCGTTCTGCGCCGAATCAGTGTGCAACGGCTCTATACCCAACGGTTCCATGAAAAACCCACGGTGGCGCATCGTCTGAATGCCGAGAAAGACCGCGTATAGCCCGATGGTCACCACCACCAGGAACACGGCCAGCAGTGGCGAGGCCGAAGCGTCGGGCGTCGAGCTGCTGAATCGCGGCAGCACCAGCCCCAGGACCGAGAGCGTTATTATCACCGTCAGATAAGCGTTGGCGCCGCGCAGGTTGTATTCCTGTTCTTGGTGCCGCAGCCCGCCCAACAGCAGCGTGACGCCCACCATGCCGTTGAGCACGATCATCAGCACGGCGAACATCGTGTCGCGGGCCAGCGTGGGGCTCTTCACGCCGGTGAGCATCACGGCCGCGATCATAATCACCTCAATGCTGATTACCGAGAGCGTGAGGATCAACGTGCCGTAGGGCTCACCCAACTTGATCGCCAGACAATCGGCATGCTGCACCACCGAGAACGATAGCCACAGCATGACGATAAACAGGCAGAAGAACGAACTGGCATACAGCGTGGTGTTGCCCAGATTGCTAAACAGCCGCTCGCCGAACAACACGAAAACCACGGTCGTGATGATGCCGATCCACAGGCCCATCTCCGAGCCGAAAACGCCCGGCGTCTTCGGCTCGATATTTTCCGGCTTTTTATTCTTTCGCCGTTTTTCCGCCACGCTATTTCGCTCCGCTGTTGGGCACGAGCTTAATCTCCATAACCGTATTGACCGTGTTCTTCATGGACTGCCCCATCATTTCCATGTTGAAAACCATTTGATCTTTAGTGGTTGAACTTTTCAGCCGGCCGGCCTTGTTGTCGAAAAGGATCTCGCCCTGGCCCTCTTGCTTTTCGAGTTTCATTCGTGCGGGCGCGTCCTTGTCGGCGGTGATTTCGACTTTGGTCTTGACCTGGATTTTTTCCAGATCGGCATTGCCCTTAGCGTTTTCCTTATCGGGGCCCATGTACTCGTAGGTTTGGTGAATCACGCCCTTGCCCATACCGGGCGAGCTGGGCATGGGCGCGTCGACGGTCCAGGTTTTTCCGACCGTAACGGCTTCCTGGGGAAAGGAGAATACGCCGAGCGAATGTTTGAGGTTGTCACCGCCAATCATGCCCTGCTTGGCGGTCATGCCCTCGGGCATAATCATATCTTTGACGTTGCCCATGGCGTCGATTTTCATCTCGATGGGCTTGCCGATCACGCCGGTGAATTGGTCGGCGATCATCTTTTCCATGCCGCTGCGATCTTTTTTCACGCTCGAATCATATTCCAGGTTCACGCCCTGGGGCATGGCCATCGTCATTTTCACGCTCTCGATGGTCTTGACGACCGTTGCCACGCCATCCGCGTCGACCGCTTTGACTTCCTGCGAAGCGACCAGAATGATTTTGATAGTCGACTTCATGACCTTGTCGCCGAGGGCCATGCTGGTCGACACGTTCTGATTACACTCATACGTCAGCTTCTCGCCCGGCGTGAATTTATACCGCAAGGCCGTATCGGCCGCGTCGGTCGTCGCGGCGCAGCATAAGACGCAAGCGACAACGGCAAAGGCAAGGTTTATGGACGCAAAAAGGCGTATTGTCGGAAAATTTTTCAACATGGCTGTTCCTCTGGTTTTTAAGAAGTGTTGCCCGATATGGACGGGCGGAAAGCGGTGATGGTAACCGACAATGCCGGCGTGGTTGCGGGGAGATATGGCCGCGACCCACCCCCCGGCATGGCAATAATAGCCCATCGATGCTTTTGGCGGTAGGCCAGTCCTTCGCGTTGCGAATTCCCGCCTGATGCGAGGCCCCTCTAACCGACACAACCCACCCCAGCCACATCGAGCGATGTCGCACGGCCATCGTTTCTAGCGGCTATTACCGGTGTTTTGTTCTACGACAGTACTTCCCGAAAAGTATGGATTTCAGTAGGATAAATTATACCCAAACTAAAGAAAGTCGACTCCTATGAATAACGACACCTCCGCCGAACAACAGATCGATGATGCAACTGTCAATCGCTATTTCAATGGCGCGGGTGGTGGCAGCGCGGACACCGTCAGCATGATGGCCCATGAGCACAATCTTCCAGCCAGTGCGGCCCGATATCGACTGCACAAGGAAATACACACTATTGGCGATTGGCTCGACGCAGTGCGCAGCTCGGGTCGAGTACTCGACGTTGGCTGCGGGGCGGGGGCCTGGACCGAAATCTTCGCCAATCGCTACAAGGCCGTGATTGGAATCGACCGCAGTTCCTTGATGGTGAAGGCTGCTAGACAAAGAGTGGCTGGCCGGGCGAATGTTGAGATATTTGAAGGTGACGGTCGGAATAACCTTCCGGAAGGACGATTTGACATGATCTTCCTGGGTGGTCTGTGTATGTATTTGAAGAACGCTGACGTCGTGGCGCTGCTCCACTCTCTGAAACGCCGCCTTGGCAAAGGGGGTTCGATCATCCTCCGCGAGTCGACTGTGCGGCAGGGTGTATTCTTGGCTCGAGGTGCGTATCAGGCCGTCTACCGAAACGTAAGTCTGTACCAGCAACTGTTTGAGGACGCGGGGCCTTTTCGCGTGGAAGTTCGGCGAAACTACGGTTACACCAGCATGGTGACCGCAGAGGAGTTGGTCGATCTGCGTCGCAAGTGGCTACCTTTCTTGCCCAAGGATTCCCCCAGGCTTGGTTTCTTGACGTGGTGGGCGCTCAGAGGGACCACGCCGATTAGCTTCTGGGCTCTACCGCGAGCGCTCTACCAACTAAACATCGCTTGGCCCAGATTGCAGAATCACTTCTTCAAGCTACGCCTTGTGGAGTAAAACTTCTAGTAGGGCAACTGAGCCCATCTGCAACCGAAAACGGCCGTCATGACCAAGGCATAAACCA
>CAZISU010000596.1:0-4698 GCA_964541935.1 uncultured Planctomycetaceae bacterium
GCTACCAAGCTTACCCGTCCGTCGTGCGGAAAATCTGCAAGAAACTTACGGCTTCCGACTTCAAAACCCAAACCGGGGTTCGGATGACTGGCGATTCGATGCTCAGCGAGGTTGGCGATGGCGGCGAACTTCAACATGGAAAGCTAGCGGAAGACAGCTTCACCTATGCCGTTGATACCCACGGGAAAATCTTCGGCATTACCCGCCAGATGATTAAAAACGATGATCTGGGGGCCTTCCTGGAGCTTCCAAAGGTGATTGGCCGAGCATCTGCGGGAACCCGCGAATCGCTTGCCTGGAAAATGATCATGGCCAACAATGGCGATTACTTCCATGCTGATAACGCCAACCTGATTACAGGTACAACTTCGGCGTTGGGTATAACAGCGTTATCGGCTTCGGTCCAAAAATTCCGCGAACAGACCGATTCCAACGGATACCCACTCAACATCGAACCGAAATTCTTGGTTGTGCCACCGGCAGAGGAAAGCATGGCTCGACGGTTGACCGGTAGCGTCGAGGTTCGTGACCCGAGCGCCGAGGAACTGACACCAACGGGCAACCCGTTCCATTCGTGGCTGACGGTTTTGGTGTCGCCCTTCTTGTCGAACAGCAATTATACCGGCTACTCGGCCACGGGGTGGTATCTGTTCGGCGATCCGGCCGACGTGCCGGCCTTCGGTATCGCCTACCTCGACGGCGTAGAAACGCCCATCATCGAAGAGGCCCCGTTATCGGCCGATCTGTTGGGGCAAGCCTGGCGAGGTTATCTCGACATTGGCGTTTGCCAGATTGACCACCGTGGAGCCGTCAAGTCCAACGGTGCATGATTGATATAATTGGCGGTGCGGCCGTCGTGTGTTTTTCAAAATTCGCGCGCGGCGGCCGTTCGTAAAAGTCGGCGGGTGAGGGTTTTTAGCCACTCTCGCACCCGCCGCGGGCCGGCGTGGTCCCGTAGAAACGCCACGCCGGCCCACCCTTTTTTTGTGGCTATGTCAAGGAGGACAAATAATGCCAGAACAAAAATTACTTTTGAATGTTCGTGACGCGAGCAAATCTCAGAATGTTAATTAAATCGGACGGCGTTTATGTCTACGCCAAAAATTATCGGAATCGGTCGAGGTGGGTGATTGACCGCAGTCTTGCGGGACTATTTGAATTGAACCCGACGGATTCAATTAACATTTCGCGGAACGACTACGACCGGGATGCGGAACTGGCGTTTCGGGATGCTTACCTCGAAACCTTTCGGCATATCGAGAATGGTTTGATACCGAGCAAACCGGTTCATGAAGCCCTTAATTTCGTCCAAGAGGGCGAGCGACAAGCCGAACTGGCCCGCGATAAGGTCAAGCAGTCTACGCGGGTCCGGTTGCCTGAATATCGACCCAAACAGCCGGGAAATTACGCTTGGGCGCCCGGCTACCGGGCGAAGTGGTCAAAAGCACGCGGCACGCGGCACGCTTGGGCATATGTCCGCCAGGCTTGGGAATTCCTAGAAACTGGCCGGCATCAATGGGTGCCGGAGTTTTCGCCAGGTTTTGAATCCTATCGGATTCTTTATGTTTTGTTGCCAAGATGGCTCGAAGCTATCGAGGCTTGGCATTCGAACGATGCGGTGGCACCGCCGCCGAGTTTACGACTATTTGGTTAAGAAACGGGTACAAAAAAAGTGGCTAATACGACAATTTCTAAATGTGAAGCTGTGTACTCGAGCGCAGCAAAGGGCTATTCTGTTTTTCCGCTTTTGCCGGGCCGAAAAGATCCGGCAATATCGGGCGGCTGCAAAAGCGCGAGCAACGATCCGAATACCGTTCGATCGATGTTCGCCCGAATGCCGAATGCAAATGTTGGACTGGCTACGGCCGGCCTAGTCGTGATCGATGTTGACCATGGCGCCGACCCAGCCTTCCCGGAAAAGCTTATGCAGTCCGGTTGCCCCAGGCAATCAACGCCAAGCGGCGGTTGGCATTTTATCTTTCGACAGCCGGCCGGCAAAGCTTGGCGGAATACGGCAAGCCGGCTTGCCCCAAATGTCGACACGCGGGCCAATGGTGGCTACATTGTCGTCGCGCCGTCGACCTTCGAAGGCAAACCTTATCGTTGGGAAAATGAATTGCCGTTGTTCGAGGATCTTCCCGAACCTCCCCAATGGCTGGCCGACGATCTTGACGCGGTTTCTGCGCCGGTCGACGAAAAGCCGATCTTGCCAACGATGCAAACCAACGCGCCGGCCGTGGGCATGGTCGAAACAATTACGCGGGCGGCTGCATACGTGGCAGCTATGCCGGCAGCAATTGCCGGTTCAGGCGGCCACGGTGCCACGTATGCAGCCGCTACGTCATTGGTGCATGGTTTTGGGCTGTCTGAAGAAATGGCCCTATCGCTGCTTTCTGAACAATTTAATCAGCGTTGTGAACCGCCTTGGTCGGAAGCCGAGCTTCGGCATAAGGTGCATGATTCGGCCGAAAAGCCACACCGGCATGATAAAGGGTGGTTGTTGGTCGATTCGGTGGGCCAGGTTGGCGACGATTTTGATGACGTTGATATATCGGCGATTATTGACAAATTGGTCAACATGGGGCGGCCCAAGAGGATCGAACGAGACTGGCAGTCGTTTCCGATTGACGTGTTGCCTGAACCGGTTCGTAGATTCGTGGCGGAAGCTTCGCTTGCCATGCATGTGGATAGCTCGTACATTAGCTTGCCGGCAATCATCGTTGCAGCGGCAGCCATTGGCAACCGTCTACGGGTACAGGTAAAACCCGGCTGGACTGAACCGCCAATACTCTGGGGCGCGATCGTCGGTAAATCTGGCACAACAAAGTCGCCACCATTAGCCGCGGCCGTCAAGCCTCTGGACGATGTGCAAGATGAAGAATTTAATCGTGTGGCGGCCGAAATAGCCGGAGCCGGCAAGCCAGAAGATGTGCCGGCCGCAAAGCGTTTTGTGACGAACAATGTCACGCTTGAAGCGTTACTCGACCGATTGCAAGACGCACCACACGGCATCTTGGCTTATTCGGATGAGCTTTCGGGGTGGATGAGGGGTTTCGATCAATACAAAAAAGCCGGCGGCGGGGGTGATCTTAGTTACTGGTTGCAGCTTCACGGTGGGAGACGAATTATCGTCGACCGTAAGACCGGAGTCTCAAAAGTGATCTGTATTCCTCGGGCATCGGCTTGCGTCCTAGGCGCAATTCAGCCGGATATTTTGCGACGTTCTTTCGATCAAGAGGCGGTGTCAATTGGCTTAGCATCTCGATTCCTGTTGGCGAATCCACCGGAGCATAAACGTCAGTGGTGCGATGATGAACTGTCTCCAAAAACAGAGGCAAAGTGGGCCGAGGTCGTGAATAAACTATTGACACTTCGGGCAATCGAATCTGAAGACGGTCAAGGCAATCTGTCCGATCCAGTCGTAAAGCTTACGGAGCAAGCCCAGGCCGCGTTTAAGGCGTTCGTAAATCGTCGGGGTGTGGAACTGCTCGAAATTGACAACGAGGCCCTACGGACCGTTTATCCGAAGCTTGAGGGTGGTGCGGGGCGGCTGGCTATGGTCGTTCATTGTATGAAGTGGGCCAGTGGGTTGGTCCCCAACGATCAACTCTACCGTTTAGATCATGAAAGCATGGAAGCCGGCATTGAATTGTCTGATTGGTTTTTGAATGAAGCCGCCCGCTTTTGTGATGGGGCGCAACACTCGAAGCAAGATGACTTGCGGATCTGGATCGAGGATCAAGGTGGGGAGGCGACAGTAAGGAAACTGACGACCAATAGGCACTCCATCTACCCAACAGCGGAGTTAGCGAAAAAGGCGCTCAATGAACTTGCAGCTTCAGGATTGGGCACATGGGAAAAGAGAATCGGCCCCAAAGGTGGTAGACCGAGCCATTGTTTTGTGCTTCAAGCCTAAGTGAGGAGGTTTTGCTGTTTTGCTGTTATGAGGTTATGTAGCAAGCGACTTAATAGTACTTATATATATATTATTATATAATAATTATTAACACTATATAACCACTACCACACCACCTATAGATATTGCTTTTTAGGTTTTATTTTACTCTACTACATAACCTCATAACAGCAAAACAGCAAAACCGCCAGCCCTGTAGTACACCCCATTAGAGTGGCGTAAAAGCATGAGAACAATAACACGCAACCCGTTAGCGGTAGGCAATCTTCCAAAGGAGTGGGCTCTGGCGGGTCCTCCCTGGCGAACAAACCAAATGAGAGCAGGGGAATGGGCCGGTATATAGAGCAGAGTTTGTTTTCTTTGTTTCGGGGATAGACCCAACTGGCCCACCTTGAATTGATGGCGGCGGCGTAGTAGAGAGGCCGTCGCACGATTAGCCCGTCATCGGCTCCATCCGGTGGCGGGTTTTTTTATACGCCAGTTTGCACGCCTAGAATAGTAAGCTATATATCTGTGTTCACGTAAGCTTTGCCCGGTCACGTCTCGTAGATGTGGCTGGGCATTTTCATGCGCAGTCTGCCTAATCGGCATAGTTTCGGTAGCACCAGCGGTAGCACCGGTCGAAATCCTCTTGCAAAACGGTCTGGGTAGCACCTGAGTAGCACCACCGGTAGCACCGTTTTTGGAAAACTTCTCGACTTTCGGCCCTGGTAGCACCGGGGTAGCACCGGCGTTTTAGCCTGTTTTTCACACAAAAAAGGCCTTCCGTAACTCGTTGCTAC
>CAZISU010000597.1:0-4690 GCA_964541935.1 uncultured Planctomycetaceae bacterium
CATGCCGAAGCAATTGAGTTTGCGATGCAGCATCTGGGTGCCTCCTCGATCAAGGGTGTGGCCACCGCAACTACACGGGCCGTGGTGGCGCGGGCCTACTACTCGGTACATGGTAGCAAGCTGGTCCACTTCTGCAATGTCCTCAAGAGCGGCATTGGTTCCAATGATGAGGATTGCTCTACGGTGATGCTCTGGCAATTTCTGGTCCAGGCATCCCGTGCCGGACAGGCCGATGGCGTGCGACGCCTGCGGTATGGCAAAACGGAATGGGCACTGGCGGCTTTTCTCAATGGGAAAACCCCCAAGCAGCTTCGTGGTGCCAATGTGGAATTGTTCCCATTGCCCGAAGAAGTGAGCCATTTGTAGATGGTGTAGTGGTGCTAAGTCCCTACAAGTTTATCTGACATTAGTTGATACGCGTAACCCCGAAAATTAAAGAGGAAAACAAGATGCCTAAGAAGACAGCAAGCGATCTGGAAGCACAATATGTGGACGCGATCCAAGACGCGTTCCTGGTTGTGCAAGAAGAATACGAGACCGATGCCGACCAGCGCTTGGCTGCACAAACCCTAGCGCTGCGTCAATGCCTGGCCGACTGCCAAGCATACCAGCAAGAGCTGGATGAAGAGACGAAGATCGCCCATTACGGCGATGACTTGCCCGACGACATCATGCCCCGGGAGTTGAACAATGCTGCAGCTTGACCAATACCTGCTGGCCTATCTTGTGCTGGCGATTGTGAGTTGTGTTTTCGGGGCGTTGCGAACTTATCTGCTTTTTCGAGTTTTGGAGGATAAACATAAATGACCACTGCCGCTATACAACAAATTGAGCCCCAGGGCATCCGCGTCGACATGGGCACGCAAACCCGTGAGTCCATCGACGATGATGTGGTCCAGGAATACGCCGCGGCCATGGAAGCCGGCGCCGTGTTTCCGCCGATTGTGGTGTATTACGTTGAGGCTCAGGGCGAATATGTCCTGGCTGACGGCTACCACCGCTTACTGGCCCACTGCCAGGTGTGGCCGGACCAACCGATAGCCGCCGAGGTGCTCGAGGGCAATCTTTATGATGCCCAATGGCACAGCTACGGTGTCAATAAGACTCACGGACTACGGCGAACCAATGCGGATAAGGCAAAAGCCGTCCAAGCGGCGCTCTTGCATCCCAACGGTACCGAGATGTCAGATCGACAGATTGCGGAGCATGTAGGAGTGAGTCGTGACATGGTAATTCGTTATCGACACGAGATGGAAAAAGTGGGCACTTGTAATCGGATTACAAGTCGCGCCGGAGCTGATGGTCGTACGATCAACACCTCCAACATTGGCACCAATCCTGTTTCCGATACGGACGATGGGCCACGGCGGATCTGCAACGAATGTGAGCATTACGATGACGATGCCACCTTCTGTTCTGTCAAAAAACAACTGCAACGCCCTTGGGAGGATGTTTGCGACAAATACCGACCGCGGCGGTCGCGTTCTACCAAGCCGAAGGATCGACCCGTCTTCTCTAATCGGCGGATGAAGGGTGCTGTCGAGGTCTACCTGCCGCCCGACAACCCGCAGTTGGCTGCCGTGGAACTGCGCGAGTATTTTCCGTTGGATTACTTGCGCTCGGTTTTTAACGCCCTGGAAGCGATCGAAGGGGGTGATTGTGCAGCTTAGATATTACCAACAAGATGCCATCAATGCCGTATATCGCCATCTTCGCGGCCGGGATGATAACCCGTGTGTTGTTATCCCGACCGGTGGCGGGAAGACGGCAGTGATGGCGACGATCTGCCATGATGCGGCGATCAAGTGGAATGGTCGGGTGTTGATACTTGCTCACGTTAAGGAACTCCTGGAGCAAACGGCCGGTACGATTCGGCAGATGGCTCCGGACCTCGAGGTGGGTGTCTATTCGGCCGGGTTGAAATCCCGCGATACGTCGCAATCGGTCATTGTGGCCGGTATCCAGAGCGTTTATCAGCGGGCGTGTGAACTGGATCGCTTCGATCTGGTGATTATCGATGAATGCCACCTCCTAAAGCCCGAAAACGAAGGGCGCTATTACACGTTTCTCAATGATGCGAAGGTCGTAAACCCTAATCTGCGGCTGATCGGGCTCACGGCCACGCCCTACAGAATGAAATCGGGCATGCTCTGCGGGCCGGACAATCTGCTCAACGATATCTGCTACGAGATAGGTGTCAAGGAGCTTATCACCAAAGGTTTCTTGTGTCCACTACGGAGCAAAGCCGGACGGATGAAGGTCGACACATCCTCATTACGCGTCCGCGCCGGTGAGTTCGTCGGCTCCGAGGTCGAAGAATTGATGGACACCGATGAGTTGGTGGGCTCGGCATGTCGCGAGATCGTGGAGATGACCAAGGATCGACGTTCGGTGCTGATCTTCGCGGCGTCGGTGGCGCATGCCGAACATGTTAAAGCCGCGCTCGAACGCATGACCGGCGAAGAATGCGGTCTGGTTACAGGGGATACTCCCTCAACCGAGCGTGAACATTTGATTGCGCGGTTCAAGGGGGAGCAGATCGCAGCCAACCTTTTCGGCGATACTTATCCGCCGTTGAAATATTTGGTCAATGTAAACGTTTTGACAACGGGCTTCGATGCGCCCAACGTGGATTCGGTAGTTTTACTGCGGCCAACTGCCAGCGCAGGATTGTATTATCAAATGGTCGGACGCGGATTCCGCCTGCATCCCGCCAAAACCGACTCCCTCGTTTTGGACTACGGGGGCAACATCCTGCGGCACGGCCCGGTGGATGCGATTCAGATAAACGATCACTCCGCCGGCAACGGCGGCGAAGCGCCGGCCAAGGAATGTCCCGAATGTCAGTCGGTCATCCACGCGGCCTATTCTATATGTCCTGACTGCGATTACAAGTTCCCTCCGTCGGAAAACGACAAGCACGACGCTTCCGCCTCCGGCGAAGGCATCCTCACGGGCGAGGTGATCGACACTGAGTACGACGTCGAGGACGTCTATTATAGCGTTCATACGAAACGCGGCGCCGGCGAAGACGCACCCAAGACGTTACGGATTACGTATCGCACCGGGCTTAACGAGTTCCAAAGCGAATGGGTTTGTCCCGAGCACTCGGGCTGGGCGCGGCGGAAATTCGAAGATTGGTGGAAGTTGCGTTCGAACGATTCGCTACCGACAACGGCCCAACAGGCTGTGGACATCGCCGAGGCGGGCGGTGTTGCGACCACCCACGAAATCACCGTCCGTAAAGTTACCGGCGATCAGTTCGATCGCATTATCAACCACTGCCTGGGCGAGAAGCCCGAACCCGTGCCGCTGGAAGTGGCCATGGGGTATGACTCTGATAGCATTCCATTTTGAGGACCTCTATGAAAACGAATAACCGCATGGGCGTCGTCCTCTCGGACGTACATTGCCCGTTTGAAGATAAGAGCGTTTGCCGCATGGCGCTGGCGTTTATACGCGAGCATCGGCCGGCCACGGTACACCTGTTGGGCGACATTGCCGATTTCTATTCGGTCAGTCGCTTCGTCAAGGATCCCTCGCGCAAGGAGGATTTACAAGCTGACTTGGACGCCACGCGGGATTTTCTCGCCAAGGTACGGGACGCTGCGCCTTCAGCGCTGATCGTCTATAGCGAAGGCAACCACGAATTCCGCCTCCGACGTTACCTGGCCAGCGAAGCCAAGGCCCTGGCCATGCTGCGGGATTTACGGTTGGAATGTCTGCTCGACTTCGATTCGCTACGAATACGCTTCCAGCCGCAAGATCGGCCATACCGTGTTGGCTCGCTGCTGTTCACCCACGGCCAGGTTGTCCGCAAATGGTCTGGCGCCTCGGCACGCGGGCACTTTGAAAAATACGGCTGTTGTGTGCTAACAGGTCATACACACAGGCTCGGGGCCTTTTACCATCGCGACATTAACGACACCTACGCCGCCTGGGAGAACGGTTGCCTCTGTAACCTCAATCCCGATTACGTTGTGGCTCCCGATTGGCAAAGTGGATGGAGTGTTATCTGGTCTCAGCGCGACTATTTCAACGTCGAGCAGGTGGCCGTCGTAAAGGGGAAATACTGTTATCACGGTAAGGTTTTCGGTCGCAAGCGGCTTTCGCCGTCGGCCCATTTTGAAGTGGAGGATTTGAAAGTATGAAACAGAATCAATCTCCGGCTTATCAACTACTCCAGCACGTGTGGCAACACTCCCTGGCGGCAACGGGACATTCTTGGGAACGCCTGAACCGCTCAATGCGTGGTGCTATGCAACTGGCCATCGATGCCGGACTACGGTTCGATCAGGACGACTTTGCGAGAATCTATAAGGAGTTCCGGGGCGGTTACTGGTTTGGCGAAACCGTCGGAGAGGGGTTTTATGCGTTGGCCGTCCAGACTGGCAATCTACCAGCTGCCCAAGCCTTTGAATCATTGAAGGAACGCCAGTCGTTTATTGCCGATGTCGTTGACACCGGCTCCGGCAGGCGGAAGCGGGGGCGGCTTGCCGTAGGATCTCGTTTCCCATGGCGGGGATTCCATGTCACGGTGACTAGTTTTGCAATTGACGGCGCGCACCTGACGGCTTGTTCCTATACGAACGACGCGGAACGAAAAGTGGCCAAGAGGTTCAAAATCACGGTCGCCGACATCCGCGCGGATCGCAGTGAGCGTAAGGATCGCATTCAATTGCACAAGCAG
>CAZISU010000598.1:0-4688 GCA_964541935.1 uncultured Planctomycetaceae bacterium
TCCTGGCCGTCTTTTTATCGACCTCTTGCAACGCAACGATATCGGGCGACGCCGCTTTGATCACCTTGGCAATGCGGCCCAGGTCCAGCTTTTTGTCCACACCCTCACCGTGGTGGATGTTGTATGTCAAGACAGTGATACGGTTGTCCGAATCGGGGTAAATCTCACCGGCGGTGGCCGAGACGCATAGTCCGACGATGAGAATTGCTAACAACCACTTCGATAATCGGTTTTTATTCATCAGAGTTAATCTTTCGTTCGAAACGAGCCCCACCCCGCCCGCCAGCCCCTCTTCCCTTTGCGGCTTGGCGGCTTTGCGTGAGTTTTTCATTTGTCATTTAAGTTTTGTAACCGCATCAAATCTTGCCGCATAATCACCCGCGTGCCGGCGATATCGTCGTGCAAGCAATTCTTCTCGGTGCGAAAAATTGACAGCGCGTCGGCAATGCCAATTAATCCTCCGATGACAGGGATGTTGTTGATGAAAACAATCGGTAGTTCTCTGCGGAATACGTAGCGGTTGCCGCTCACTTGGCGGAAATCGTCTTTATTGACGACAACCGTGCCGCAGATCATTTTGCCGATGGTTTGGCCGCGAGAGTAAATCAAAGGGACATTCAACGCCCAAAACACGGCCATGACCAGCAATGTCGGATAGATTTCTGCGAAGGAAGTCTTCTCATGCAGTACTGTTTGAAAAACCATCGGCACACCGAAATAGCCGATTGCCAGAACTATCGGCCCCGTACATAAACCGTCTATCAGCACGCCACCCAGACGCAGCCAGCGAGATGCGTATTCAATGGAATCGCGATCTAAAGGCGGTAGATCGTTGAACGCCTCTTCAATCGTTTCCGAGGGTGCTTGATACGGATTAATGTTGTCCATTAGGCATCCGTCCCCATTCTGCAAACCGATCCCCACCCCGCCCACAGCACCATCCCCACCACGGCCGCCAGCCACATCGCATCGGCCGGCGACGAATCGGCCCGCATCACGACGGGCGTTTCCACATCAGGCGTCTGATATGTGATAAACAACGGCTTCTCCGTCACATCCACCACCTTGTCCAGTAGCAGTTTCTTATAGTCCGACGCGATGTCGTGCATCACGGCCGGTTCTGACAGCGGGCCCAGGTCGAGCGTGACGCGTGCATGTGCTCCCGGCCGCAGCCCCGGCTCGAACCACATTATCAAGGTCGACTGCCCGTCGCCGCGACGATACAGGGCCGTGCGTAGCTGCCGCGCGGCGATCCCGCCCGAAAGCTCTACCAAATCATCGCGAATAACACTCTCGCTACAATTCTTGGCGAACAGACTATACGCCCACGCCGCCGGTTTCCACTGCCCCTTCGGACCGAGTAGCCCAAAGAACCCTTCGGAATCGTCGGAATTTTTCTGTTTCGAGGCGGCGGCCGAATCGCGGTAACAATACCAGATCAGTTTCTCAATCTCCAGCGAGGTGGAGATCGTATAAGACTTGATCACATGTTCGGCCAGCAATCCGCTCGACGCCCGCCAGGGGTACACGCCCCCGTCGGGGTCGCCCAACTCGGTGATCCAAACCGAGCCCTCGTGCCCGTGCTTGGCGGCCGCGTTTCGCACACGCAGAAAATCGTTGTAGTATCCCCGCGGGTCGGAAATATACAGATGCATCGTGGGGTGATCGACTTTGTCTAGCGCGCCGGTAGTGTGCAGCCCCTCGATGCCACTCGCCGAATAAGCACCCAGTGCCGAGGTCATGGCCGAGCCCAGGATACGTGCCTGAGGGTGAACCTCGCGTACAGTCTCCGCCGTGCGTCGGGCCAGCTCGTAAAACTCGTCCGTCGGACCATCCCAGAAGCGGGCGATGTCCGGCTCGTTCCAAATCTCCCAGGCGTAAACCCGATCTTTATAATGTCCCACCGTCCGCCGTACATATTCGAGGAACAACGGCACGTCTTGCGGCGCGATGTAGTGATCGCGCTGCGAGCCTGTCGTCGAACGTTCGGCTTTGTTGTTGTCGAAAGCCAACAGAGCCAGCACTTTCACGTCGTGTTTCTCGGCCTCGTCCAAATACTTATCGAAATGTCCCACGTTCCAAGTCTCGGGCCCCGGCTGAATTTTACTCCAGTGAAAGTCGATCCGCATCATGTCCACACCCAGTTTGTCGAGCGTTTCGTATTCCGCATCGCTACGCGAATAGCCCGCATGACAGACCCCCGCCGGACGTTCGACCATAACTTGAGCACTGCGCCGGAACCAGACCGGCGGCCACATAGTGGTTAAAACAATACACACGATCGGGACCAGCACGGCCGCCCAAAACGCCGCGTACGCCAGCCCGCCGGCTTTGGAAGAAACCGCGATCTCACCCACTTCGTCTTCCGTCCGCTCACTCTCTGCCCGTTCGCCTTTCGGGCGCCTTCGGCCCACCGCCACTAACGCCAGCCAGGCGACAAACAGCACAATCACCAGCACGCTGGCGGTCGTCAGAAAACCACCCGCCAATTCCACCCCCATCTTGTAGAAGATAACCAGGCTGGCCATCATAAAACAGAACGCCCCCAACACCCACACCCCCATCGCGGCTGCAACCGAAACTGCATACGCCAACGCACCCTCGCCCACGGATGCACAATACAACACCGGCAAACCATAGCCCATCGCCAGCGAGATCGGCCACAATGCCCCGTCACCGCCCAGCAGCAACAGCCCCACCGCCAGGGCGTGTGACAGAAAAGCGAATCGCAACTTGTAGCCCAACACCGCCAACGCGGCCCCCACCGCAAACCAGGGATTCACACAGATGTCCACAAACTGGAAATACTTCAGCTCGTTCGTACCGGTCATATTGCAGATAAACATAAAACGCAACAAGGCCGTCAGCATCAACGCCACCGCGAAAAACGCCTCGACCAAAGCCGTGGCCCGCCGCAATAGATCCGCACGCACGATTACGCGCACCCCCTCGACGCCACGCGCCCGCCCGGCGTTAACCGCCATCATCGCATGGAACACAACCGCCGCGGTCAGAAAATACGGCGTCCAGGCCATGCCCACAGCCAGCCAAACCAAAGCCACCCACAGCCCCACCCCCACGCCCAGCGTCCGCACCCATCCCGCCGCCGCCCATTCGAGCCCCCGCATCCGCTCGTGCAAAGCCAGGTCCGACAAAAGCATAAACGTCACGGCCACGCTCCAAAAGCACAGCGGCCAGCTTATCGGCAACATCGGGTTGAACGGATCACGCAATGCCACCCACACCAACAAAACGGCCATACACGCCGCGGCCGTAAGATGCAACAACCACTCCCCAGCCACCACCGCCGCCCGTACACGCCGCCACCGCATCGCCAGCCCCACCCCAACCATCACCCCCAGCGGCACAACCGCCACCGACGCACTCGAAGTATTTTCAGCCACAAACGGCGAAGATTTATAAAGCACCCAAAACACATGCAACGGAATCAGCACAAAAGCCTCACCCCAAGCATACGAGCGGGCAAACAATGAAACGGAACCGTTGGTAGATGTCTGCATGATAGCTTTATCCTTTTCCGCAATCGTTAAAACTCATATTTCTTCACATAACCTAGAAGATAACAGAACAGATTGAAGTTGGATACAAGTCTCGTTTTCCCAGCCGCTTGCGCCGGTTTTGGAGGAAACGAGTATCTTATCTAAAACGCCACCCGACCCGACAACACAAACACAGAAGAGGATCCCGTACTTTCAAGCAAAGCAAAATCCCACAGACTTATCAGCCTTTGCGTCTTCGCGCTTTTATGTAGATTCTCCTGAGTAAGCCTCCATCGCTTCGAACCATTCTGCAGCATCTGGAATCAAAATATGCGAATATTGCATGTGATTACGAAACGTTATCACAAGGTCGTTCAGATGTCGTTCCGGGATGCCCATCTCATAAGTCCACGCAGTGCCGTCAGAGAAATTGATCGTGATTAGAGACTTGTTCGTAAAAGATTCATGGCTTGGGTAGAAGAGGTTGCTTCGGTGACACCTCTTCACGAAAGAATTGATTCTCTCGTGATCCGTTACCGTGACTTGAGGGCAGTCCGGCAATTGAACAGATATGGCAACAACGTCTGTTGCCCTCAATGTTCGAATTTTCGCAAGTTCTACTTCTTCGCCGTGAAGACTCGGACCTAAGAAAAAGATCGTGACTGGAAAAAATACAGCACCCCCAGCAAACACCGACCACACGAGAAGTCGCCCCGAAGACTTGCCTCTACGAGATGGAGCCTTGAGTTGCCACGCTTGCCCCAGGAGAATACCGAGAGATCCCCCTATAGCGAAAGCTCCCCACAACTTCGTAAACCAGAAAGTATTGGGGAATAGAAACCACCACACTGCAAGTGCTGGCAGCGCACACAGGAAGGCTGCGAGAAAAACTCGCCAATGTTTAGCACGATTGACCTGACGGAGTGGAGTGCTCCAGTCCATCTCTTGCAGAAAACGGATCATATGTCTCTATAGATTGCGAGAAACGCTACAAGTGCTCATAATCATAATTTTCACCAGCAATTACATGTGAAACGTTCTTGTCTTCCCCCAACCCAGTGTTAATTCCAGTGAAATTCATTCACCGGCTCGCCACCGGCACGGGATATCAGGTGCATGTAGAGCGTGGGGTCGTGTTTTGCCTCAGCTGGACATTGAGCGTGATTGATGTGCTAGAGTTTGGTACAA
>CAZISU010000599.1:0-4685 GCA_964541935.1 uncultured Planctomycetaceae bacterium
TTCGACAACGAACAGTGGTATCGCCGCTCTTGGTTTGCGATATTTCTTGTTATTGCCGTGATTGTCGCTTGTTGTGTGCTTTTTGCCGGAGCCGGGTTCCCGTTTTTGTTGCAGATTATGGTCTATTCGATCACGATGTTTGTGTGTTGTATGGTATGCCACGGCGAGCTGGTTAAACTTAAACCTCACCCGCGATATCTGACCAAGTTTTACCTCATGATTTCGGCCGGCGGTGCGTTGGGCGGGGTGCTTGCCACGCTGGCCGCGCCGGCCATGTTCACGGATTATCTGGAATACCATCTGGGGCTGGCGGCCTGCTGCGTGTTGCTGCTGGTGTGCGCCTATCGCGATCCCGATTGGATTCTCTATCGCGGCCGACCGCTTTGGGCCTGGGCGGGCTCGATCACCATCCTCGTCGCACTGCTGACTGCCCTGGGCATTCAAGCCTTCTCCTTCCCCAGCAAAGTCATCGCCAGAAGCCGCAACTTCTACGGCACGCTGCGGGTGGCGGAATTCCCCGACGATTACGATAAACCCTACTACTCGCTTCGACACGGGCGGATCTTGCACGGATACCAGTTCCTCGAAGACGAGTGGCGACGCCGCCCCACGGCCTACTACGGCCCCGAGAGCGGCGTGGGCCTGGCCGTGCGGCTTCATCCACGGCGGTTCGACGATGGCTTGGGCAAATCCCCGTTGAAGATCGGGGTGATCGGCCTGGGCGTCGGCACCATGGCGGCCTACGGCGAGCCGGGCGATACGATCCGCTTTTACGAAATCAACCCCGACGTGATCCGTATGTCCGACGAGCATTTTTCCTATCTCAAGGACAGCAAGGCGGAAGTCGACATCGTGCTCGGAGACGCGCGGGTTTCGCTCGAACGCCGTCTACGAGACGAGGGGCCCGAAGCCTTCGACGTGCTCGTGGTCGACGCTTTCAGCAGCGACTCGATACCCATGCACCTCTTAACCCGCGAGTGTTTCGAACTCTACAGCAAGCATCTCCGCCCTGACGGTATTCTGGCGATCCATATTTCCAACAAACACCTCGACCTCGGCCCGCTGGTTCGAGGTCTGGCGGACGAACTTGGCTACGGAGCCGACTTGTTCGACACCGACGCCGACGAAGAAAACGGCATCGACTCGGCCGACTGGGTGCTGGTAACCCACAATCGGGAATTCCTTACGGCCAAGGACATCGAGAAATTCAAAACAACCTGGCCCGAGGACGCCCCGCCGCCGGTGGTCTGGACCGACGATTACAGTAATTTGTTCGAACTGATCAAACTTGATTGGTAACCGTTCACGAGACGTGGGGGCGGTTACGGGGTGGGCGCGGCGGCATTTATGGCTTGCGGCGCGATGAGGCTAATAATCCTGCTAGGCACAAGCTTAGCAAGCCGGCCAGCGTCGATGGTTCTGGCACGGTTTGCTCGGGTATAGCGGTTTGCCAGTTGGCGGCCAATATGCTGGCGTCGATGTCGTTGACGGCCCCGTCGCCGTTGAAATCGCCCATGGACCAGGTTGCGGGTGAGGTGATTAGCCAGTTTTCGGCAAGGATAGCGGCGTCGCCATCATCGACAATACCGTCGCCGTTGGCGTCGCCGGCGATGAAGTCGCCGGGTTCTTTCTGCATGGCAATGGCGAGAAGTTCGTCGGAGGTCAGCACGGTGTCGAAAATCCGCAGGTCGTCGAAAGACGCGTTGGCATGGTCGTTGCCGGTGTGCCCTCCGGCGAGGAAGAAGGTGTCGCCGGGGTCTATCCAAGCGCCTTCGTCGACATCGCGGAGGATGCCGTCGACGAAGAGGTTCGCGACCACGTCGTTGCCGGTGCGGAACCAGGTGACCGCCATGTTGTACCAGGCGTCGGAGCCTTCGAGCAGATCGAGGTCGAAGGAGACGTAGGAGTCACCTTCGATGCGGAACCGCAGCACGCCAGTTTCGTAAACCCACATTTCCCATTTATTGGCGTCAATCGAGTTGTCGAAAACCGTCTGGTAATCGTAGAAACCGCTGGGCTTACACCAGAGGCTGATGGTGCCGGCGTCTGTTAGTTCGTAGGGGATGCTGATAAAGTCGCCGCCGCTGTTGGCGTCGGGGTTGGTGAGTTGCAGCGACTGGCCTTCGACACCCTGGGCGAAAGCGTTCGATCCATCCGGCCCGTCGACGAGCGTGCCGTTGTAGGCCGCACCGCCGGAGCCCTGGTTTGTGAGGTCGCCGTCGAATTGCAAGCGCACGACCGGGTCGACGGCGGCCAGCATGGGATTCTCGGCGGCGATTGTGCGTCCAGTGCCGTCGTTGTAAAGGTGTGCGATTTCGTTTTGGGAAAGCGCCCGGCACCAAACGCCCGTATCGTCGATTTTTCCGTCGAGGTAGTGGTCGTCATTGGCTCCGTTTTTTCCGAAGGCGGCCGCTTGCAACTTGATGTAGCCGAGGAGGCCGTCGGATCCGCTGCTGTCGTCGGCGTGCATATCCATAAGTTCTCCATCGAGATAGATGCGTGCGACTCCCGCGCCGCCGTCGTAGACACCGGCCACGTGGTGCCACTGAGTGGTGTCGAGTTGGGACTGGGGGATTCCCGGCCGGGCGGATGCCAGGGTGGTGACTTTGAAGCGGAGTTCTTGTGCTCCACTATCCATGTAGAGCACGTAGGCGTCTTCGGTGGAGTCGTAGATGCCGGCATATCCGGCCGATAATTCGGATGGCAACTTATCGAGTTTGACCCATGTGGCGATGGAAACGGCGTTGGCATCTGGGGCGGTGGCGGGAAGTGGCGGAATGGTGGCCGCGTCGTCGACGCCGTCGAATTCCAAGGCGCCGCCGAATTTTGCGCCTCCGGCCGTATCGACCCAGCGGTCGGGAACTTCTACGCCAGGGGTAAGGGTGGCGTTGATATCCTGAACCGAATCGACCACGGTGGTGGTCGTGGGCGCAGCCAGGCCGTCGTCGAACGTCCATTGCATAATCATGCGGTCGCGCAAGCGGTAAGGCAGGCTGCCGGACGGCTCGATGGGCGTTTGATTGAGCGTATATTCGGCCAGGGGAGTGTTGTCGGTGATGAGCCCGTCGATACCCATATCGGCGACAGCGCGCATGAGCGAGGAGTCGTTTACGGTCCAGCAGTAGACCTGCTTGCCGGAGGCCTGGGCAGTTTGTACTCCGGTCTCGTTGAGCGAACCGTAGTTCCAGGAAACTTTGTCGATGTATGTGGGTATTTCCGAGCTGTTGATTTTGGAAGCCAGGTCGCCGGAACCGATGTTGACGAGCGTGAAGCTGTCGTCGATGGCGTGGACCTGTGCGAGGAAGCTCAAGCTGAAACTGTGGATCTCGACGACGTCCTTGTAGTCTTGCAAGAGGTCTACGTATGTTTGGGCCGGGCCGGATTTGATGTCCAGGCAGGAGACCATGCCGGCATCGGCCGCCCGTGAAACGGCTTCGATGAGCGTGGGGATCTGTTCGCCGGCGTACTCGGGCGCGAACCAGGAGCCGGCGTCGAGCGCGCGGACCTGGGCGAAGCTCTTCGACTCGATCGATCCGGATCCGTCGGTGGTGCGGTCGACGGTACTGTCGTGCATCAAGACTATCTGCCCGTCGGTGGTAACGCGTGTGTCGAGTTCGACGGCCCAGGAGGTGCCCACGGCGGCATCGACCGCGGAGATGGTGTTTTCGGGTGCAATGACCGAGTTACCTCGGTGGCCGATAACGACCACCGAGGCGTGGGCGAAATGGTTCGCAAAACCGCCCAGAGCGAATGCGAGAATAAAACTGACCGTCGCGACCGATGGAAGCGAAGAAGCGCGTACTGATTTTGTCATGTTGAGAGCCTGGTTGCTAATATGCTTTCTTTGGCGTCAGCCCGCTTCGCATCTAAAGGTTGTCGGAGGTTAATACTGGCTGCTGTCGAGGGCCATGCCGTCGTTGCGGATGCCCAGGTATTCGAAAATCTGGCGGTCGATTTCGTAGTTTATCGTGCGTACCGAGCCGTCGCAGAAACCCATATTGAAGGCGCCGGGGTGGGAACTGCCGAAGGCGTAAGGGGAATCAAAACCGTCGTTGTCTTGCATTGGAGGGTGTCCAAGGTCACTACTTCCGTATATGGCGCGAGTGGAACGGTGCGTATCGCGGTTGTAACCGGTGTAAACCGACTCGTTGTCGCCCGAGTCATAGCCGGGGCCGGCGCTGCCCGAGTACGAATTGGGCTTGAGGTACTTTTCGCCAATCATGAACGTGCTGCTCGTGCCGTCGGTGATATCGCGGGTTGTGATCGTGCTGCGTTGGTAGCAGATGCCGTTTAGGTGCGAAGTGTCGCTGGGCCAAACTCCCGCTTTGTTTTCATCGCGCAGAGACGTGGGCGATATTTCATTATCAACAATCGAAGGGTTTCCGGCGCAGGCCGCATAGTCGGTCTTGGCGACAACGCCCGAGGTCGGCTTGTTGACGTTGATGGTGCCATTGTTGGGGTATGAGGTTTTGGGCGTGGTTGCAATCGCCGGGCGTCGCGAGGGGCAGTACATGGTCGTGACGGGGATCGTGGTCAGTTCGGTCAAGGCAAGTTTCTTCTTGGCCGGGTGCGATTCGCCGCGTCCCATTTCACGAAGATCGGTTTGTTCGATGAAGGGCAGGATGTTGTAGGGCCAGCTACCGGGCTGGCTGCGGCCGAAGCCCTGGTCGGGACCGCCGACCCAG
>CAZISU010000600.1:0-4682 GCA_964541935.1 uncultured Planctomycetaceae bacterium
AACCTTGGTTCCGTCCCAGCGACGGGCAGGGCCTGGATGCCGACGCGGCCACCGAAGCCCTGGGGCAGCTTCCAATCGAACAACGCGAAACACTCGTCGCCCGCCTGTGGGGTGGGCTATCGTTCGCCGAAATCGCCGACTTAACCAACACCTCGTCGAGCACGGCCCAGCGACGCTATCAGGCCGGATTGATCGCCCTGCGAGAAAGGCTAGGAATCGAATGTCCAGAAAAGAAAAACTCCCGCCCGAATTGACCGCCTTCGAAGCCGAACTGTCCTCGTTGCGACCCGACGCGGGCAGCCTCGACATGGGCCGGTTGATGTTCCTGGCCGGGCAAGAATCGGCCGCTAAGCGCCCGCGGAGTTGGACCACATTCGTCTGGCCGACTGCTTTCACCGCGATGACCGGCACAGCGGTTATGTTGTTGGTCATGCTGGTCAATCGTCCCCAGCCCGAGGTTGTCGAGCGGATCGTGCGTATTGAAGTTCCGGTTCAACAGACCACGCCCCAAGCGTCTCCGACGACACTGCCCGAAAATGGGCCCGGCAACGAAACGCCGGCGTACGCAGTTGAAACAATTATTGCCACTGCGCCAGATAGAAAACTCAACAAAAACTCGCCGACGAATCCGAAATCAGCCCTTGGAATGTTGGCTTCCGTATTTTTCAAACAAAACCGATTATCAAACAAAATAGCGTCCGACCGCCATCAGCTTTCCTATCGAGAGCTGCGAGAACAGATTCTGGCCGAAGGGATGGAAAGCTGGCCCGTCACCAGAAGGCCCGTCTCCAAAAGCGGTCGTACGCAGAGAAAAAACACCGACCCGATTTCGCGTCACGACTGGACGAAGGCCCTGCTTGCCGGCGAAGGTTAGCGCGAATGTCGTTAGTGTATTGAGCAATGGCGGCCGCCTGCTCGTTATTGTTTTCCGGCAACGTTGTGTTCGCTGCCGGCTTCACGAAAAGATGTCCCCCTCGACAATAAGTTAGAGGAGCATGAAAATGCGATACCTAAAACGTCTAGCGATGCCGCTTGGCACCGTCGTTATTCTCAGCCTGGCCTACGGATCCTTGGGCACGATACCTGCATTAGGCGCCGATAAATCGACGCTATCGAAACTAAAAGTGCAAGCGGCGTCCGAGTCCGTGCCAGCTCTCAAGTACTCGCTATTGCCGAGTTTCGTTGATTGCACTTCCGGCAATGCGGCGATGGACTACAACCGCATGATTGTTCTGTGGCAAAACAGCGACAAGAATAATCTCGAAGAACGGCTCTCCGAGTGGCTGGAAATACCGCTGGCAGAACTGCCTCGCGAGGAAATTCGCGAGGTTCTGGCCCAGCAGAACACGATCCTGAAAGGTCTGACTCGGGCGACGCGGCGCGATGACTGCGACTGGCAACTGCCGATCCGTGAGACCGCGAACCCCTTTAGTATAGTAATTCCCGAGTTAAGCCAACTTCGATCTCTCGCAAGGCTTCTAGCGGTCAAGGCTAGACTGGAAATTGCCGAAGGCCGATTCGATGACGCCACTCAAACGCTGCAAGGCGGGTACACAATGGCCCAACATATTGCCGAATCGCCACTGATTATTAACGGACTGGTCGGTATGGCCGTTTCCGACATGATGTCGAAACGCGTCGAGGAGCTAATCGCCCAGCCCGACAGTCCCAATATGTACTGGCCGCTCACGACATTGCCCAGTCCGGTCATCAGCATTCGTAATACAATCGCTGCCGAGATGAATATGTTCGATATGCTGATTCCAGAACTTCGCAATATCGAAACAAGCCCCGGCACACCGGAACAATGGCGAGCAATCGTCGAGCGTATTTGCGAAAGCGGAGCCGCCACGATCTGGATCGGACCAGAAGGCAAAAACCGAACCCGCCATGCACTGATAGGACTGGTGGCCAAGGAGTACCCAAATGCGAAGAGGGCCTTGCTTGCCCGCGGCCTATCGCCCGAAACGGTCGAGACCATGCCAGTCGCCCAGGTTGTAGCATTGCATATTGCCGGTCAGTTTCGGATTTATTGTGATAATACCTTCAAATGGTTTGAGCTTCCCTACTGGCAGGCCTGCGAAGGGCTAGATGCTGCAGATAAAGAGCTGGGGGCAGCTCGAAGGCAAGGCATTTCGTTAGCAGGCATGCTTCTACCGGCCCTGAGCCGTTGCAAGCTCGGCGAAGCCAAAACCGAACGGAATATTGCCATGCTGCGAACAGTCGAAGCCGTCAGAATGCATGCGGCCGCCAACCAGGGCCGCCTGCCCTCGCAACTGAGTGACATTACGGTCGTTCCGTTGCCAATCGATCCCATGAGCGGCAAGCCGTTCGACTATCTGCTCAAAGGAGACACGGCCGTCATCGACGCAACAGCTCCGCAAGGCACATCGAAGAAGAGTTACCAAAAAACTATTGAAATTCAACTCATCAAACCAAATTCTAAATAGGAACATGCCATGAGAAACCATGCAAAAATCGCGCTATTTCGGGCTGCTATCTTCGCCCTACTGCTCGCTGCCTGCAATCCCATGCTGTCGGCCGCCGACAAATCGCAAGCCGAGCAAACGCCGGCCGATCTGGCCAAGACAATCGCCCCGTTTATCGACGAGCAGACCGTGGCGATTGCCCATATCGATTTCACTAAGATTAAAGTCGGCCCGCTTGTTGATAAAGCAGCCGAAGTTGTGCCGGAGCTGAAACCACAGCTTGCCGCTGCCAAGGCAGCCGGCGGGGCCATGTTGGCCGCCGTAAAGCTGGCCGGTGGGAGAGACGTTTACTACGTTGTGACCATCGGAGGGCAGATATCCGATAAAGACATGCTTTTTGCCGTCGTGCCGCTGGGGGAAAAATCCAACATCGACACGCTCACGGCTTTGCTAAAACAAACCAGTCCGGGTGCCTTCACGGAGACCGAACGGATGGACAATTGCCTAGTGGCCGGCTCGTCTAGAACGATCGAGCGGCTGAAATCTCTCAAGCCCGACCGTCGACCCGAGATCGAAGCGGCCTTCAGTGCGTCTGGAGGCAGGGCCGTCCAACTCTTGATCTTGCCGCCGAGTCACTTTCGACGCGTAGTTGAAGAGATGATGCCCACGCTGCCGGAAAAAACCGGCGGGGGTTCTTCCAAGTGCCTCAGCGACGGGCTGCTTTGGGCTGCGATCAGCGTCGATGCGCCGCCGCGTCTGGCGTTGCGATGTGCCGTTCAATCCCGCGATGAAAAGTCAGCCCAGGCACTGTTGGACACCTGGAACAAACTCTACCCACGTCTGTTCGACGACGACAGCAAAGGCACAAAAGGCCTTCTGGGCAAAGCCGGGCTGGCCAAATCGCATATCGACAATCTGTTCGAATTATTGACACCCAAGCTCAACGGCGGCCGGCTTGAGCTTCTCCTCGACGAAGACAACGGTGGCATTACCAAGCTTGTAGGCATTGCCAGGCCGGTTATCGAATCCGCCCGTAGTTCGGCCGAGCAAGCCCATTTAATGAATAAATACAAGCAGCTTGCATTATCAATGCACAATTATCACGAAGCGAAAGGCTCGTTTCCAGCCGCCGCCAGCTACGACGCTAACGGTCGACCGCTACTGAGTTGGCGGGTACACCTGCTGCCGTATGCTGGACATGAGGAACTATATAAAAAGTTCCACCTCGACGAGTCTTGGGACAGTCCGCATAACAAGAGCCTAATTCCTAAGATCCCCAACTTATATCGTGTTGCGAATCCAGCAATGATGGCTCCGGGCATGACCCGTTGCGTTGTTCCGGTTGGTGAGAAAACTGTTTTCTCGGGCAAGACGGGCCTCTGCTTAGAAGATCTAAAAAGCGTATGTTCGAAAACCATTATGATCGTGGAGGCTGCGGCCGAAAATGTCGTCCCTTGGACAAAACCGGCCGACTTGCAATACGATCCGCAAAACCCGGCCAAGGGGCTGAGCGAAAAGTTTCCCGAGGGGTTCACCGCGGTCTTCTGCGACGGGCATGTGGAATCGGTCTCGAAAAAAACCGATCCTGAAAAATTGCGAAAGCTGTTTGATTGCAATCGGTAGAACTCTGTGTAAAACTCGGTTTGACTGTTACTCCGATAGATTGCCTGTCGGGGCTACTCGGATGACATTCGGGCGTCACTAGAGCGGATGGCACGGTAGAAGTGTGCGTACTCGGTCCATTGATTGCCTCGTCATAGTGATGCAACACGAGGATTCTTCTTATTCCTGCATGCTGGCGGGAAACTACCTGGATGTATGCTGACAATGGTCCGGATGTATCTTTGCATTACATCCGGATGAATGCTCTTTACGTCACGTATTTATCAGCAAGACTTCGCGGCTGCTGAAAACATCAGGTATTCGGATTATTCGTCGAAATTCTGGCTTAATGCTTGACAAGTCACACTGATATGTTGTAGAATCAGCGGCATAGTCATTCGGATGAATTGCGAATGACATCCCGGTAACGTCCGGATTTCAGTAAATCTAGAGAGTCGTGAATTACTCATGAGCACTTCAACCACCGGCCCAAAGGCCAAGCAAGTCAAGGATTATGTGCTGAACCAGTTGGGGACGGGACTCATCGGGCGGGGGGATGCAGTGCCAACCGAGGGGGAGCTGGCCAAGGCACTCGGCGTAGGGCGACATTCGGTCCGTCGAGCCATGGACGACCTCACTCGGGCGGGAATT
>CAZISU010000601.1:0-4679 GCA_964541935.1 uncultured Planctomycetaceae bacterium
ACCCTTAGAACTTTTTCTCAAAACATTGAAGTTTACTCCATCGACGAATGTTTTTTCGACGCCAGCCTACTGCCGCGGATGTTGTTAAAGGGGACGCGGGAAAAGGGGATGTTGGAAAAGCTCGTTTCCAAAGCCGTCAAGCCCTTCGGCTGCGGAACCGTTTTGGAGCCGGAAGCCATCGCCGCGCTTTTGGCGAGCCAGCCGGTCGATCAAATCACCGGCGTGGGTCGTCGCAGCGCCGCCAAGCTGGCCGCCTACGATATCCGCACGTGCGCCGATTTCATCCAGGCCGACCGCGGCTTCATTCGCAAGCTGCTTACAAAAAGCGGCGAGGATCTCTGGTGGGAGCTGCGCGGCGAGGCGGTTATACCCATCGTCACCACTCGGCCTCGACACCGAGTCGTGGCCCGCGGTGGATGGTTGGGCGTGCCCGTTACTGGCGCAACACGGCTCACCGCCTGGCTGGTGCGGCACACCGAACGACTCGTCGAAGCCCTCAACACGCACGGCTACGTGTGCGGCCGCCTGGGCTTGCAACTAGAAGTGCGCGGCATGGGCTACGTGGGCGACGCCGCCACAATGCTGGAGGCCACATCGTCGAGCGAGCTGTTGATCCCGACGGGCAAGGAACTTTTGGCCCGTCTCTGGGCGCCCGGCATGACCGTCACCCGCATGCACGTCATGGCCGACCGCCTGGCCATCCGCGGCGAGCAGCAGATGAGCCTCTTCCGCCCGAAAGACAAACAGATCGACCGCATCAAGTCCATAGTCAACGACCGCCTGGGCCGCTTCACTCTTCGCAGCGCCGAGACGCTACCGCTGGCGGACATCTACCGCGACACGGCCAACGAGTATGATATTTGCGATATTTACGGTAAATCTTGTTTTTGAAGGAGGTGTCAGGAAAATGAGTGTTGAAGATTGTTAGCGGCGGGGCTTGTCCCCGCGCGGATCGGCTTGTACCACAGCCGCCCCCGACCGTGAATCGTCATGCACCCCCGCGCGACGACAAGCGTCGCCGCTAACATACCGCACTCCTCGTACCTAAAACCTGATACCTAACAAAAGAAAAATGTGTCTGGGAATATCCGTATCATGGCGTGAACTGCCCGAGGCTTTGATTGGAAAATACGCCTTGCACGATCAAATCATCACCCGCGAGTCGGCCTCGGATCGCGAGATTCGGTTTCTTTATCGCGACCCGCGGCCCATGTTGCCGGCCTGGCTGGACAACCAGCTCGACATTTACATCTGGGGCAACCGCGACGATAAGCAATCCCGCCTGCCGCGCACCGGCTGGTGCCGCATGGAAAGCCTGGAGGCCGGCCGCTGGCGACACCTGCGCCCTCGCCAAGTGGTAATTCCCGCCAGCTTCGGCCTGGCCAAAGGCGTCTGGTTTCACCTCAGCCAGGGCATGCAAGGCATCCTCGTAAACGACGAACGCCGCCGCCCTCACGTCTACATGCTAACCAAGCCCGCCACGCGATACTACGAAGTCATGACAAACGACCCACGAATGCCGGTGCTTGTTGGAAAGGGAATATGAAGGCATAATTGACCAAGTAAAAGGAATACGCAACAACTGAAAAGCATAAAACTTGTAGCACAGCCGCCCTCGCCCGGAAAGAGAATGGTATGAATATAATCAGACATGCTCTTTGTTTGCCAATTGATTCGCCCGAGCACCACGAGATTCGTGATGAATTGTGGATTTGCGGAGAATATATGGTTGCGAGGTATTATCTGTCCATACTTACTGGCAAGGCGTATGATTTCGATTTAGTTGCCGAATCTGATTTCTTTAAAGATCTACGGCAATTCCTCGCAACAAACATTTCACCTAAAGCTGTTGAATTCTGTTTTGACGCTGCAGGTGAAGGGCAAGTATCGAGCGTCGTTTTGCCCGTGTTAGTGTATCTGTTCCATAAACGCGCCGGTATGAAGCTGAACCAAAAGCCGACAAAACAAGATCGAGCATTGGTCTTGTTGCTTCATAATTCTGATTGGACAGATGCGCAAATTCGTGACGAATTGAAGACGACTGATAAACAGATGACACGTTGGTCAGTTTATAAGTTAGCCCGGATCATACAAAAGCGTTATCGTGCGGCAAAGGGTTTTTAGGCTCACCCGGAATCAGCCACAGATGAACACCGATAAACACGGATAAAAAAAGACTATCGATAACCCCCTTTGCGTCTTGGCGCCTTTGCGTGAGATCTAGAATCGTCCAATAAGATTCTCGCAAAGGGAATTCTTGTTTTTCTCGCACAATATCAATGTAAATCAAGTGTGTTTATTTGTGGCCAATTCTACTGATCTGTGGTGAATGGTAGTTTTCCGTTTTTGTCTGATTTTGCTACATATGACTGACGTGTTACAAAAAATGCATTCCCATTACCCCACAATCAACAAAGCCAAATACGGCACAACGTTGAACATGAAAACAAAAATCTTGTACACACCCAGGAACGAATACAGTACCACGGTAAACGTTTCCTTGGGCATGGGAAACCATTTGCCGTGCATACGGTAGACGAAATCGCCGGTAAAGGCACAGAACACGAATGAAATGCTCAGCAGCACCACGTTAATGATCGTACACCACATGAAAAACGCTCTGAGGGTTTCGACGTCCATTAGATTTCTCCTGTGCTTGTCGGTTTTGAAATCGCACGGCCGCAAGCGGCTCGTCTAGCAGTCCGTTCGCATATCTATCAAATTCGACAGACGACGGCGCATACTTCCTTCAATCTCAACCTACCCCCTAAGTAAGCTCGCCAGGTCGTAAAACCGGACGGGTTTTCGTGGTCGCGATAATCGCGCCAGCCAGAACAGGCTGCGGCATCCTGTTTATGGTACACATTTTGCCCTTTGTGAAGTTAAGCGGCCCAGAGAACGATAAACTACCACGGCGCGAATTTTTTTGTATGCATATTTCGACGCGGATTGCGGTTTCATCTATCCGCGGCATCGATCCCACGAGGAGGGGAGAATGAGCATAGTACAAACGCAGAATACGTATCATGTCAAAGTCGGATTGGCCGAGTGTACTGTTTCGTGCGGTTCGAAATGCGAAGCCGTAAAGCTGGCAAAAGAGGAACTGCGTGAGCAAATGCCACACATGGGCACAATCATTCATGGCATCCGCGACAAGGAATTCCGCGTCGATCGCGTGCATTGATTGCTCTTATTCTTTTACTCCCAAACGCGGCTTAAGCACGATCGTCACCGGCGTGCCCAGCGGGGGTATGTTCTCGGTGAGGGCCTCGAACATCAGGCCGTCGTTTCGCTGTGTGCTTTCGACGGGCAGGTCGAGCATGGCGGTCGAGAAGTTGCTCACGCAAATGAAATCGCCGCTATCGGCCTGATAGTGCCGCTTGCCGGTGCTTTCGTCGGTCCAAAACCCGCTGCCGGCGAAGACCCAGTCTCGCTGCATGGGCTTCTTCGTACTGAAATTGCGAACCCACTCTTGGCCGCGTTTTTTCTGAATCTTTCCGTTCTTGTCCTTCCAGATAACTTCGATATCGATCACGGTCCCGCTGGCCGGGATGTATTTGGGCATGAACTGCACGGCGTTGCCCACCTTGGCGCCCAGGGCCAGCAAGCCCGCATGGGCCGCCTTGGCCTGCACCCGCGTGGTTAAGACGGCTTCGTGTTCCTTGGTGTGCCAAAGACAAACGAACATCTCCAAAGGCGCCTGCCGCTGGCAGACCTCGCCCACCATCACCAACCGCCCGCCCGGCTTGTCCAACCAGATAGAATCGACCTTGTCCAGCCGCAATAGTTTGTCGGGCTGCTCGACCAGGGGCGGTCCCAAACGCTTGGCCGTTTCTTGCGGCGTTTCATCGCGGGGAATTTCGTCGGCCTCGTCCTCGTGCGGGGCCTCATCCGCCATCGCCCCAGCCGGATCGACTGCCGCCCCCACACCGCTGGCATCGCCGCCGGGCGTGATCTTGCCCTCTTCGGTCGGTTTGGGCATGGGCAGCGTTGTTTTATCGCCAGACCCCGACTTTTCGGCATCAGCCTTTTCAGTGTCCGATTCTTTGGCTTCCGTTCCCTGGGCCGGGGCCAGTTGTGGCAAAACTTCTGACCCGCCCCCCTCTGTTTGGGACTGGGATTCCTTCGATTCAGCAGCCGTCGGCATCTCTGGCAAGGTTTTTTGGGGGGTATCAGTTTTTTTCTCTTCCGCAGCGCTCGCCGGGCCGTTTTTCTTGTCCGCAGCGGGCTTATCGCCCTCTCGGGGCGTGCAAGCGGGCAAAATTCCCAGTGCCAGGGAAAAAACCACCATTAAAACAACGCGCCGTTTGGTTCGAACCGGTTCCATCGAAGCCGACTCCTGCATAAAATCGTGTGACAGTAATCGAGAAGCATTAACATAACCGCAGACCGCAAAACGACTCAAGACCGTTTGGCTGGACGTACCCCCCAAAAGAGATGGCACCATGACCTCAGCAAAATCCAGCGTTAAAACTGACGACGCTACGCCGCAGTCGGTGTGGCACAAATCGGCTCCGCAAAGCGTGCGTATCCTGGACAAAAAGCTCGACGGCAAGGATCCCCACGACGTTGAAACGCTACAAAACGCCTGGAAAGCTTGGGGAAAACATCTGCGCAAGCGCAAGAGCCCCGTCCCGCTAGGCAAGCTTTTGCCGGGCAAGACCCATCCGCTCACCTGG
>CAZISU010000602.1:0-4670 GCA_964541935.1 uncultured Planctomycetaceae bacterium
CCGCTGGCAAAGCGGTCCGCTTGAAGGCCCGGCGAGTGGGCATTTCGGCGGTGTCCATAAGGGCTTGAATCCGCTGTGTTGCCCGAACCGGCGCATGCGTTGTATTTTCGAGGCCGGAGGCCGTCCATCCGGGAAGATTCTCGGGCCAGGCATCGCCCAGCGCTTCTGTTTGCAGATCACGAAGGTCTTTGAGCAGTTCGCGAGGCGATTGGTATCGGTCCTTGGGGTTCTTGGCCAGCATTCTATGGACGATGCTGCAAAGCTCGACGGGCAGATCTTGGCGAATGTCACTCAGCGGCGGCGGGTCTTTTTTCAGGTGCTGGACGGCCACGCTCAGCGAGGTTTGGCCGCTGAAAGGTGGTCGGCCGGCCAAAATCTGATAGCATGTTACACCGAAACTATAGATGTCGCTACGGGGGTCCAGGGTCTTTCCTTCGACCTGTTCGGGGCTCATATATAACGGCGTGCCGAGAGTTATTCCAACTTGCGTAAGGTCCACTCCATCGCCATCTCGAGGCAGACGGACGAGGCCGAAATCGGCGACTTTTACTTCGCCGGAATTTGTAATAAGAATGTTTTCGGGTTTAATGTCGCGGTGGACGATATTTTGTTCGGCTGCTTTACTCAACGCCGCGGCAACCTGGCGGATAATAGAAAGCAAGCGAGGCAGATCGGGCTTTTTGTTTTGGGCTATCCATTGCCGAAGATTTTGCCCCTCGACGTATTCTTGCACGATGAAATTTACGCCGTCGATGCAACCGACCTCGTGGATCTGTACTATATTCGCATGAATCAGAGCGGCGGCAGCCTCGGCTTCTCGCTGAAAGCGTTTACGGTAGGTCTCGTCGTCGGCGAGCTCCGGCTTGAGAATCTTTATGGCAACAAGCCGTTTCAACGAGCTTTGCTCGGCAAGATAAACCTCGGCCATTGCGCCGTGACCGAGTCGGCGAAGTAGTTGGTATCCTCCCAACTGGCGTCCGGACAGGTCGCGTGGCGGCGTCGCCCGATCCTGTCGAGACGCCGACTCTTGATCGTTTAAGTCGCTCATGTCTGCCTACTTCAAGGCTGGGTTTGCTTTAAAGAGGGGTTTGCTTTAAAGAGGGGCTTGCTTTAAAGCGGGGCCTACTTCAAATTCTCGCGAAGTTGTCTATATGCCGGACGTTCGAGCGGTTGCAAAGTATCTTCATTGATGTCCAAATTTTGGGCTTTCTTAAAGGCATCGATCGCTTCAGCCTTTTTCTTCAAGCCATAGAGGGCCTGGGCCTGATGGAAATAGCGTGTTGCTGTCGCTTTACCACTGATGGCAGCGTTGATATCCGCAATTGCGCTATTCCAATCACCGCGCGAAATGTGAACGCTGGCGCGTGAATCGCGAAGGGTGGGCTTGGGACCGGCGATTTCGATGGCCTTGTTGATAAATTTCAGAGACTCGTCGGCTTTAATATTGCGAAGGGCCAAAAACACGGCGAGATTATTTAAGGCCACGACATTCTTGGGCTCCTTCTCTAGAACCTTGCGGTAAATAGACTCCGCCTCTTCATATCGTCGCTGAATGCTTCGTAATTCGGCCATGGCCAGTAGCAACGGGCTGGTTTCACCGAAGGTGATAATTGCATCGTTGATAATTCGTTCGACGCGTTTGACCTGTGTGGGTGTTGCCTGGCCCTTAAAGATAAGCGTAACTACGGTCGTGGCAATGCTCGAGGGTTTGCCCTTTTTCCAAGCGGTTTCAACAATCTCCAACGCTTCATCGCGTTTGCCGTGATCGCTGAGGAAACGGACGAGTCGCAATGTTCCCTCGGGGTGTAGCTTTGCAATTTCCCGCCAATACGCTTCAGCCCGGTCTGTGAACATTTTCATGCCGGCGAGTTGCAGCGGATCACTTCCTTGCTCCGAGTGGGGGAGTTTGTCGATCAAGAACTCGAGGAGTTTTGAGGCATTGACAAGACGAACTGTTTTTTGCCGCTGCACCGCGTTTTTGCTCATGCCATTCGCGCCGGTGGGGGCAGTGTCGTTGACATACGTGTCGAGAATTTTCAATGCTTTCTCGTACTGGCCGCGACTTGTGAGGATGCGGACCTTGAACTTGACAACCGGAAAGCTATTCGGCTGGAGTTGTTCGAGACGTCTGAGATACGATTCGGCGGTACTGATCTCATCGCGATCGAGCAACGTTTCGACGTAGAATCGCAACCAGACCGGCTTAACATTCTTGAGTGCAAGAAGCTGGCGCATCTGCCGGCTGACACCCGGCCAGTCCTTTTGAGCGAGCTTGACACCGGCCATAAGGAAGCGGTCACCCGGTTTCGGATTGGGTTGTGCTAGTAGTTTATCGAGAAGAACATTTGCTTCTCGCAGTTCTTTTAGAGTGCCGAACGAGGCAAGCAGTCTGGCTTTTTCGCGAATGTCATCGATTGAGGACGGGTCTTTTGCGAGGTTCTCATCGATCAGCGCGATGGCATCGCGGCGTTTGGCCAGGCCGCCCTGGCCGAACAGCACTAATGCCATTGACCGTCGAGCCCAGTCGATATCCGCTTGCGAAGCCGGTTGTCCACCGTCGATCATTTTTTTGAGGAGTTTTTCGGCATCATCCAATTTCTTATTTTGCAAATAAAATGAGGCAAACATACGAGCGGCGGAATCTTTGCCGTCTGAATTGGCCACGGCCGTCTGATATTGTTGTTTGGCTTCCGCTCCGCGTCCCAGGCTTTGGAAACAGCGGGCCAACGTCAGCGGCAGACGTTGTTTATCGACGGTTTTGCGTGCCTCCGCGATAACTTCGAGCGCTGCGGATTCTTGTCCGCTCAGGCTGAGGAACTGAACTAAAGCAAGCCATACGGATGTCTCGTCGGGGGCCAATTCGGCCGCTTTACGCAGCGACTTCTCGGCCTCGTCGAAAAGTTTTTTCGCCTTATCGTTGTCCTTGGCCAGCTTAGCTCGTTGTGCGAAAGCGGCAAGAATCTGGCCGAGTCGCAGATGATCTCTGAAATCTTCCGAATTTTCGGCGATTTCCCGAAAGTTCTCCAGTCCCTGCTCTTGATCGCCGCGCGTGAACATGTCTTGGGCTCGCATGCGTTGGGCATGTGCTGATATTTGCACATCTTGGTCTTCGAGAAGACCAATCATGCGTTCAGCTTCGTCATTTCTTCCCTGTTCGTAAAGCAGATGGACCAACGCGCCGATTGATTGCGGGTCGCGCGAACCTTTCTCAACGGCTTCGCTGAGATTTTCAATCGCCGCTTTCTTATCACCTTTAATAAGTTCGATGCGACCGGCCAAGCTGGGAACGCGATCCCAGTTAGGTCGCATAACTTTCGCTTGTGCAAGATGCTTGAGGGCTTCATCAAGATGGCCCGTGTCGTTGTCTTCTTCTGCCTTGGTGGCGAGACGGACGGCTTCGTAGAAGTGCCAGTTAGGCCCCTCGTCTTCCTCAATTTCATGAATCTCTTCCACGGCCTTGGCCATGGCCGCGTCGTCTTTCTGTTGCGCAGCGATTTCGAACAAAAATACTCGGAGTTTCAAATTAGTGAGATCTCCGTCGGCTGCCTTGCGGCATAGCTGATGGGCCATATCAAGGTCGCCGACCCGCCTGGCACAAGCGGCCAAGACACTCAAGAGACGAACCCGATCCTCGTCCGGATACTGGTCCGTGCTATCCGCAAGCTTCTTCAGGGCCGGAGCCGATTCTTTTTTATACTGCTCAATCAGCATGAGAGCTTCGGCAATACGCAAATCAACGGAATCTCCAAATTCCTTGCGAGCATCCACCAACAGTTTTTCAGCTTCCTTCCAATCTTCTTTATGCTGCGAGATACGGATTAGCGACTTCCAGAACTGCATCTCCTTGGGATTCTTCTTGCATGCTTCGCTAAGAATCTTCTGAGCCTCATCCATTTTTTCTTGGGCGACCAGGGCATCGGCGGCGATCAGTGGCAAGCGTACGTCGTCGGGAGTCGCCTTTGTAGCTTCCTGCATGACCCTGTCGAAAGTGTCCCAATCTCGTTTTGTTTTTTCTCGCGAGCGGTTGATACCAAGATTGTTTTGTGCAAGCAGAACCCAGGCATCATCAGGGAGGTTCCCGTCTTTGTTCAGCTTTTCGAGTGCCCCAATTGCATCATCAACCTTACCCTGCGAGAGCATGCGGGCAATATCGCCAAAGCGATTGGCGGTCGCGCTGGGGGCCCTGGTTAGACGGCTCTTAGCTTCTTGGGCCAACTCCGTACGGCCAAGCCGATCGTAACACTTGGCAGCCATTTGGTCGCTTTTAACCGCCAGACGCGGATCCATGCGTGCGAGGTCATCGCGAATCGCTTCGAAATCCTTGCTGGCCCGGGCCCATTGGCCCTGCGCATATGCGGCACGAGCGGACAGATAGCCTATGTATGACGGCAATTGATAGCGTGTGGGCGAGGTTCGAAGCTTATCGGAAATATCCTTGAGTTGTTCGAGTATTTCGTCTCTCGCATCCTGGCCTTGCTTGGCCGCTGCGGGCAAGTCATCGATCAGATAGTTGGCTTTCACCCACAGCAATGTTGGTGATTCGTCGGTCGCGTCAAGGCCTAAATCAACCCATTCTCGTGCCTTGGGTTGGTTATCTTTGATGCCCTCAAGCCGGCTCAGCAATAAATATACCTGAGCGGAATTTGGGAAAAAGGCATGTGCTCGAGTAG
>CAZISU010000603.1:0-4669 GCA_964541935.1 uncultured Planctomycetaceae bacterium
CGGGAACTTATAGGGGTCGACCCTTTTGCCGGTAGTTTGCTCGATGGTCTCCACGATCTTCGAGAGGATCGTGAGGTTTCGCAGGCCGAGGAAGTCCATCTTCAAAAGGCCGGCCCGTTCGACATCGGCGCTGGCCCATTGGGTGATAACCTCTTCCTTGCCCTGCACGTGTTGCAGGGGTACGTATTCGGTCAGCGGTTTGTCGCTGATAACCACGGCGCACGCATGGGTGCCCACGTTGCGCGAGAGCCCTTCTACCTGCATGGCCAGGTCCAAAAGCTCGCGGATCTCGCCGTCGCTCTCGTAGTCCTTGCGTAGTTCGTCACTGGTGTCGATGGCCCGCTTCAACTTGATGCCCACTTGCTCGGGAACCTTGGCCACCACGGCGTCGACGCGCGGGATAGGCAAGCCCAGCGCGCGGCCCACGTCGCGGATTGCCGCCCGCGCGGCCAGCGTGCCGAATGTGCCGATTTGGGCCACGTTGTCGGTGCCGTATTTATCTTTCACATACTGGATCACCTCGCCGCGGCGCTCCTTGTCGAAGTCGATGTCGATGTCGGGAGCTTCCAGGCGGTTTTCGTCGAGAAAACGCTCGAAAAGCAGGTCGTATTTCAACGGGCAAACGTGGCTCATATACAGGGCAAAACACACCAGCGAGCCAACGCCGGATCCACGGGCCGTGGCCTCGATACCCAGCTCACGGCCATAACGCACAAAATCCCAAACGATCAAAAAGTAGTTAGGGAACCCCAATTTACAGATCACGCTTAACTCGCGATCCAGCCGGTCCATGACCTCTTGCGAAAGCTGGCCGTCCTTCATCCGTTCGGGAAGGTCGGCGTAGCGATCCTTGAGTCCTTCGATGCACAACTCGCGGAGATAATCTTCCGACGTCTTTTCCTCCGGCGGCGTGAAGACCGGAAAGTTCCGCTCGCCCAGCGAGAGTTCCAAATCTACACTATCGGCAATCTCCTGGCTGCGCCGCAGGGCTTCCTCCTGGCCGGGAAAGGCGGCGTACATCTCCTCGGGACTGCGCAGGAAGAACTCGTCGCCTTCCATTCGCATGCGTTTGGCGTCGGTGCGGAACTTGCCCGTGTTGATGCACAGCAAAATATCCTGGGCCTCGCTCGCCTCGCGTCGCACGTAGTGTACGTCGCTGGTGGCCACCAAGGGCAAGCCCATGCGGTTGGCCAACTCGATCGAACCCCGCATGGCATCGCGTTGGATCTCCAGGCCGTTATCCTGAATCTCGATGAAGTAGCGGTCGCCGAAAAGCTTGTGATACCAGGCGGCCGCGTCCATGGCCTTTTTCATACCGGCCTCGCCGCCTTCGAGTATGGCGCGGTTGACCTCGCCGGATACGCAACCGCTGAGGCAGATGATGCCCTCGCTATGTGCTTCGAGAAGCTCTTTATCTATGCGCGGACGAAAATAAAAGCCCTCCAGAAAAGCGGCCGAAGACATTTTCAAGAGGTTCTTGTACCCCGCACGGTTTTTTGCCAAAAGCGTGAGGTGGAAGTTCGAACCCCGCATGCCGCCTTCACGGTTTGCGCGATGGCCCGGCGCGATATAGGCCTCGTAGCCCACGATTGGTTTCACCTCCAACGCCTTGGCCTTCTGATAAAACTCCAATGACCCGTGCATGTTGCCGTGGTCCGTCAGCGCCAGGGAATTCATGCCCAGCTCTTTGGCCCGCTGCAATAAGTCCCCAACCTGCCCGGCCCCGTCCAAAAGGCTGTAATGGCTATGGCAATGCAAATGAACAAATGGCTTATCAGAATTCATCCGTGTCCTCAAATCTAGAATTTCCAATCTCCAATCCAGGCATTCTACCCCATGCGACAAGAGTAATGTAGGGTGCGTCTAGACGCACCTATGAATTGTCCTCGTGTTTAAGCTTGACATCCAAAAGATAACGTTTGAAATATTATAAATTAAGCAAGATATTCGACGGGTGGTGCTTGACAAGCCACACCGTAAGCGTGATATTCGACGAATGAGGCTTGGCACGTCGAATATCAAGCCTGACATGCGGCAGATAACGCTTAAAACGTGGCAGATAACGCTTAATATGCGACGGATGAAGCTTAACATGTCGCATATTAACCTATTCTCTCGGCTGATAAAACACGGCTTGCGACATCTAAGTTCAATCTCGGCAGGAGGTTACGACGACGATAAACTAAATCGCATCGTCTGGGGCGGACGCTGAATTTTCCTTGACTGGAAAGCCCCCAGCGACGGCGGCAAGGTAGCCGCCTACAAAATCAAACGCCGCCAACGCCCCTCCGGCCCCTGGACCGACGCCGGCATGGCAATCGAAAGCAAAATCACCTAGTCGGATCAGCAGTGAGCCGAAGAACTAGAATACCGTGTCATCGCCGTCAACAAAGCCGGCGAAGGCGAACCAAGCAACACCGTGATTGCGGTGTTGTGAGGCGGTGAACAAACACTGGCTGACAAGCAGTCAGTGACACCAACGAAGGCAACATCCCCGCCCATCGGGCAGGCCGGAATTGGCGGCTTGATGCGGCGGAATTGGATGAGTGGATGGAAGAGAAGGGAAAGGATATTTCTCATGAGTGACAGTCTGTACGTATTCTCCACGCCCGATATCAAGGACGTCGTGCAGGATATGCGAGATTTGCTATCACAGAGACGGCTCGCGTTTCTTCTTGGGGCCGGATGTAGCAAGAATGCTGGACTTCCGCTGATGCCGGAACTCACGGATGAAGTCTTGGAGCACAAAACAATCGGTAAGGAAACAAAGAAACTCCTTGATGCCGTCCGCGAGATGTTCTCAGGCGCGAAATCTGCCACCATCGAAGATTACATGAGCGAAATCGTCGATTTTCTCTCCATCGCGGAGCGGAGAACACAACGCGGTGCTACTCAATCCAAGGTTTCTGTTGGAGATCAGGAAAAGGACTCTGCTGAACTTCAGACAGCCCTTGACGAAATAAAAGAAGCCGTTTCTTCGGCTATAGGTGACAAGGAAGTCGATGTCGCAACGCATCAGAAGTTTGTCAGGGCAATTCATGGTTCGCTACAGGCGGGCAAAGCGGGGAGAGGTGTTGATTACTTCATTCTCAACTACGATACCCTAATCGAAGATGCCTTGGGTTTAGAGCGGGTTGTCTATAGCGATGGCTTTGTCGGTGCGGCAACCGGTTGGTGGGAACCGAGCACATTCAGGACGGATGGGAAGGTCGCTCGTGTATTCAAGATTCATGGTTCGATTGACTGGTGCTTACTGAAAGGCGACTCCCTACCAAGGCGAATCCGTGCAGGAATCAAGACTGAGTCTTCCAAGAACCACGTCCTCATTTATCCCGCCGCCACAAAGTATCAGGAAACGCAGCGTGACCCGTTCGCGCAAATGCTTTACCACATGCGTCAAAGCCTTTGTCCCCCTGAAGGCAAGGAGATGGTCCTTGCAATTTGTGGGTACAGCTTCGGCGACTCACATGTCGACTTGGAAATCGAAAACGCCCTGTATCAATCAGAAGGCCGCCTGACAATCGCAGCATTTGTGAATACTGATAAGCCGGAAGGTAAATTGGAAAAATGGTTGGCCGAGTCCACGATTTCTGAACAAATTCGGGTGTACGCTAACAAGGGCTTCTTTCATGGCGACAAGAAAGTCGAGTGCCAGAAGAATATACCATGGTGGAAGTTCGAGGTTCTTACACGGCTTTTAGGAGGAGAACGATGAAACCTATAAGAAATCCTAACGAGCCGATCTCGAACTTGGAAATCGGAGCCGTGATCGAAGTTGATGGAACACATATCGTCGCTGAACTTGATCCGAAGGTAACGGAACTCACTCGTGTTTATGGCGGAGTCATTTATCCGATAGGACAGTTTGGGTCAATAATCAAAATACACTATGGCGCAAGGCTGATATTCGGCTATGTGGGACGCCTCCGCATGAAGTCCGAATATGATCGCGAAAAGGGACTCGCTCCAGAATCAAATGGAAGTGCTCGCATCATTGAGGCTGACCTGTTCGGTGAAGGTGAGTGGGTTTTCGACGACAACAAGTGGAGGCTGGATTTTGAGCGTGGCGTAACCACTTTCCCCCTGCCCCAACAGAAGGTCTATCTAACTCCACGCGCCGAACTCGGCTTTATCTACGGCGAAGGAACCGGCCCTGTAATTCTTCTTGGTGAACATGTCGGTTCAGGCGGGACGCCCTGCTATGCTGAAATGAATGAACTTCTTGGCAAACACACGGCGATATTGGGATCCACCGGGGCCGGGAAGTCGGGAACAGTTGCGGCTATTCTCCATGCAATTCTTGACCGCAAAGAAGATGCAAGTCTCGAGAAATGGCATCCTCAAATCGTCGTTCTCGATCCGCACAATGAATATGGCACGGCATTTCCCGAGCACGTTCGGCTGTGTACCGATGAGAACTCGCTTTGTCTTCCTTACTGGCTTCTTAATTTAGAAGAAACTGCCTCGCTATTTGTCGGGAAGACTGAGGGGGCGGCAACAGCAACATCGCAGACCAATATCATAAAGAATGCCCTTCTAACGGCACGTCAGGAGGGAGCCACCAAGATAGGTCTATCGCCAGAGGATATCAGTGTCGACTCCCCAATTCCTTATGTCCCAGCGCGGCCTCGCTTCGCTCGGCCGCAACCAAAGGAAGAAGGTATCCTCG
>CAZISU010000604.1:0-4667 GCA_964541935.1 uncultured Planctomycetaceae bacterium
CGTCATCAACCTAGTGTTCCTGCGTCTGGCAGCAAGGCCTCTTGAGCAACTTGTTGATACGGTACGTCGAATTGGCAAAGGAGAGCTGGGAGCCCGAACCGGACCCTTCAACAGCGCGGAATTCAGCCATCTGGGCAATGCAATTAACTCGATGAGTTCTTTTCTGGCCGAAGCGGAAAGTCAGCGCCATCACGAGATGACCCAAGCACGGCAGATTCAAGAAGAACTTCTGCCTCGGGACGTATCAATCCCCGGGGTGAGAGTTGCTCATCTTTACGAGCCGGCCGAACATGTAGCCGGTGATTATTATGATGTCGTGGGCCTGCCCGACGGAACTTGGCTAGTGTGCATCGCCGATGTCACCGGACACGGCGTTCCAGCGGCTTTGAGCGCCGTGATGCTGAAGTCATTTCTGCTACATGCGATTGAACACCATGCCGACCCCGGTCAAATTCTGCAATTCATCAACCACCGATTAGCTACGGTCTGCCCAACTCAGAACTTCGCCTCAATGTTCCTTGCCCGACTTGATACGGGAGCCATGACACTGGAATACGCCAGCGCTGGCCACGAACTCGGTTTGTTGCTCCAGAGCAACGGCCCGCTACGGGAATTGCCTTCCACGGGCTTGCTTCTTGCGGTCCAGGAAGAGGCGACCTGGGAGACCGAAGTGCTCCGAGTCAACATCGGTGACACGCTGTTGCTGGTCACCGATGGCGTCACCGAGGCATTTGCCCCCGATGAAGAGCTGTTCGGACGGGAGCGTCTAGCCAATGAGTTTATGGAGTGTCGCCACGCTTCCGCTCCCGAAGTCGTTCGGCGAATCGATGCAGCCTTGACTGCTCACCGTGATAACGCACCGCCTGCCGACGATGTAACCATCGCCGTTGTCGAGTTTGTCGCCCCGACTACGTAATCCACCAGGACGTACTACCATTCTCTTGCAAAAGAGGTAACAAAGCAAGAGATCCGCTCCAACGCAACAGTCAGAGTAGCTGCTCAGCCTGTCAAGAAGTTAATGATGGTCACTTTCATGTTGGTGGTTGTCGACATCCGCGTGTTCACTATCGTGCCCATTCTCTTGGGCGTGCGAGTGGCCCTCACGGATTTCAGGCGAGAGCAGTTCAGGCTGTACGCCGACACCACCGTGATAAACGAGATCCGCGCCTAAGTGGCCTGTCAGGGGCAACAAAACACTTGTGCATACGGCTGCCACGGCATGATGAAGCTTCGGCGGTGAAGTGCGGTACCTCCAACGCGCGATGGCGACCCATGTAAACAGAAGCAGCGAGGCAATCGCCAGCCCTAGATGCCAGTACATCTTTCCATGGGCCTCTTCGGTGTGTGCGGGAACCGTATAAAAGGCAAGCAGCCCGGCCGCCGCCGCAATCCAGCCCGTACAAACACCGGCCAGCAGCAGCCCTGCAGCACAGCGTGAGAGTGTCTCCCGACGATATCTCAATGTTACCAGGTCCAGCAATGTACCGCCCAGAAGAAAGGAAATAGGAAAATGGACCGACAGCGGGTGGAGTTCCCAGGGATTCATGACTCACCTCCTGATTTGTTTTGCATCAGCTTCCGAACTTCTCGGCGTTTGTAAAAGTAAAAGATGACCGGATACACGAGCAATTCCATGGCAAAGCTGGTGACCAGCCCTCCGATCATCGGGGCGGCCAGACGTTTCATCGTATCCGAACCAGTGGCTGCGCCGATCATGATCGGCAACAACCCCAACAAGGACGACATGACCGTCATCGTCTTCGGTCGGATCCGCTTAACAGCGCCGTCGTGAATCGCCAGTTCCAGGTCACGGAGGTTTTGCATCTTGCCTTGCTTGAGGAACTTATCGTAAGAGACGTCCAGATAAAGCAGCATAACCGCCCCGGTTTCCGCATCCAATCCTGCCAGGGCGATCAAGCCAATCTACCCAGCCCGACATCGTAAGCACGGGCTTGGTAAAAAAATCACAGGCCCAGAGCGTGGATGCATGCCGCCGCAGGAAGTTGTTCCAGGTGTTGTCCGGATTGCCCGGCGGCTCCGGTTTGAAGCCGTGCTTGCGGAGGATATTATTGATCGTAGCGCGACAGATGGATCGGTAACTCAGCAGGTAAAGCTCGCCCTTGATGCGACCGGCGCCCCAACCGGTCTCCTTGCGGATGGCCAGCACCAGGTCGTGTATCTCCTGCGACTTACGGTTGCCACCCCTGGCCGGTTTCATGACTTCCGGCTCCTGGAATCGCTTCGTCGAGTCGGCCTCCACCCACCGCTGAAAAGTTCGCGGCGTGACGATGGAGATCAGCTTGTTGATCTTCGAGCCCAGCTGCTTGCCCACCTTGAGCAGTTTGTCACGCTCGGCCTCGGTCGTGTGGATTTTATCGGGCAGCCGATCCCGCAGGATCTGGTTCTCGACTTTCAGGAACTCGATATACTTGGCCAATTCGGCTTCGCTTGCGTTGGCAATCATGGCCAACAGCAGGTGCATAAACCACTTCATGTTGGTATAATCCTCAAACTCGAACGAGAAAAGAGCCGCGACATCAAATTGTACCCCACTCAAAACCTCGGCCCTAATCGAATACCCAGGCTCTTGTGCTTAAAAACCCGGTGAGCTTGCTTTCTCGTCGGGCTAGTGCGGCTGGTTAGGTTTTCACACGCGGCCCCTGTCGCGCGCCTCTTCGAGGTTGGCCAACCACGCCAACCCAGGTCCAACTTCGCGCCTGTGGGCCACGTGTCGCGTCACGTGGCCAAGAATCCGCCCCTTCTTCTGAGCGGTGAAGTGCGACATTTGTTTTTGGCCGTTTTTCCCGGGAAAAACCGCGAAAAGCATCCGCCGCGCAGCGCGAGAATCTGCCCGAGTCAAGAAACCACGATCAAGTGGTTGAAGGTTTTCAAAACGCGAAAAAAGCCGTCAGCGCGGCAGATTGGGGCAGATCGCGGAAAATCGCGGCAAACTTGCGGGCACCATTGGAGATAGGCGTCGAATCTGTGGTTCGATTGCTGTCGCGCCCCGCAAGAAAAGTTCAACCGGCGTTCTGTTGCCCGGCCCCTCATAATTGTTGGAAACAACCAACTTTCTCAAGCAGCCGAAGAGTTGAATTGCGGGAATACTGGGAGCGCTTTCGGGTATTTGTTAATTGGTGAAGGCTGAGCGGTTCGTTTTTCGAGTGGCCCAACATATAGACGCCATCAACATGGTCGCCCTGCATCGTCTCCACGACTGGTGGGCAAAGCCATTCGGACACCATGTGGTTTCAAGAGACTTCAAAACAGGATGCTTGAAGCAATAACGCCCCATAAGTCCTTACTGCATAAAGGGAAACACACCACGCATCACGAGGTATCAAGATTTCAGCCTCATAAGCTTATATACCCAATCCAGTAAATCTAGATCTCTGATAAAACGAGTCCCTTGAAACCTTGAAGGCTCAGAAAAACTATGGGAGAGAGAATGTAATGATATATATAAACAATAACATAAATACATATATAATAAACACTTACGCAATTAACGCATAATACATTACAATCGCCCCACCATGGACAGCATTCAAAATTATGCCCTTGAAACCTGCTTGAAGTCTTGAAGTACGCATCCGGCACAATGAGCTTCATATTCTGCCTCACCAGTGCAATCAGCACCATGACAATGATCGTTGCAGCTAGCATAACCTGGCATCAATGTGGCGCCGCTAGAGTTTATAAAGTGGATAGTTATTGTATTGTGACGTAAAGTTTACTAGGCCACTAATTGCACTCAATTTCATATTCTATTCAATGGACTTCGGACCAACTGTGCTGCAATTGACAGTTACGCTTGATGGTATCTGGCATTCGGGCAGTGCATGGGCAACTTCTTGCAGCTAACAATTTTTCAGAGGGCATTTTAGGATGAGCGAACTACGAAGAGCGGCACGATACTACGCTGATGACAAGAACTGGAAGATTTTTCCGCTTCGCCCCGATGAAAAGGTGCCTTTGACGCTGCATGGAGTAAAGGATGCCACAACGGACGCCGCGCAAATCGAGGCGTGGTGGACACTGTGGCCCAACGCCAACATCGGCTTTGCCTGCGGTGGCGAGAACGGAATTCACGTAATAGACGTAGACGTTGACACTGAAAAGGGGATTGACGGCAAGAAGACGGTAAATGATTTAGTGGCGGTCGGATATTCTTTTCCAAACACCATCTGGCAAAAAACTCCACGGGGTGGCATGCACCTCTTTTACCAGTCGATTGTTAAGCCGAGGAACAAGAACTCGTTCATGCACGGCGTGGATATCCGATCCGAAGGCTACTATGTTTTACTGTCTCCGTCAATTCATCCCAACGGGGTCAAATATGAATGGGAAGCGGGTATGACTCCATGGGAACACGGACTGGCCGAATACCCAGACTTCATGCGGCCAGCTATTGAGTCTCCACAAGTTTCATCAATAATACTCCCACATCTAGTCAGTAAACCGGCTGATAGTGAATTCATCGCGAGAGCAAAGGCATATCTAGAAACCTGCGAGCCGGCCATACAGGGGCTCGGCGGGCATGATAAGCTGTTGTGGGCTGCCAGCGCCATGGTCAACGGGCTGCGGCTGTCAGATGACGAAGCGTTTGATGTACTAAGAACTCGTACAGTAATTACTTCCCGATATTTACCCTCGGTTTTATGGTG
>CAZISU010000605.1:0-4667 GCA_964541935.1 uncultured Planctomycetaceae bacterium
ACAATCTTGACCGCCGCAAGCGCCCGGACATCAATCCCGCGCTGCAAGGAGAAATAAAATGAAGGGGAATGAAGAAGTTATTGCCCGTCTGAACGCTCGTCTGGCCGAGGAACTTACGGCCATTAACCAGTATTTTGTTCAGGGCGAGGTGTGCGACGATTGGGGCTACAAGCAGCTTCACGACGCTATCCGGGCCCGCTCCATCCAGGAAATGAAGCACGCCGAGAAGCTGATCGAGCGGATCATCTTCCTGGAGGGGATTCCGATCGTCAGCAACCTCAATAAGATCAATGTGGGCTCCGACGTCGAGGCTCACCACAGAAACGATCTGCAGCTGGAGTACGAGGCCATCAAGGGTTACAACGCCGATATCCGCTTCGCCGCGGAGGTGGGCGACAACGGCACGCGCGAACTGCTGCAATCGATTCTCGATGAAGAGGAAATGCACGTCGATTGGATCGAGGCCCAACTCGATCAGATCAATCAGGTGGGGATCGAAAACTATCTGCCGGAACAGATCCACTAAAGGCACGTTTGCCGCACGACGGCTACTTACTCACAATTTGTGCGACCTCGGCCACGCGTCGGCCCAGGTTCGCCAGGGCTTTCGCGCCGATTTCATCGTCGGCTGCGCTTTTGAGGCCCTTCTTGTTCCAGATGGCGGGACCATAATGGGCCGTGGGGCGCGACTCGCCCACGATGATCATTTCCTGAGCGTATAGCGACGCCTTGACCGACTCGACCGCCAGTTCCTGGCCGCCGTTTCGCGCCCCGCCCACGGCCAGAACGCCGGCCACGGTGTTGCTCAGCGCAAAGTTGTCCTTGCGGAACACCATCAAACGTTCCAAGAAGGCCTTGCAAAGCGAGCTCATGTTAGAGAAGTAGACCGGCGTGCCGACGATCATGCCGGCCACATTCGGCTCGGCCAGTTTGGCTGCCACGGCGGGGAAGTCGTCGCGCTGGCCCGGCTCTAGTTCGATGCCGGCGGCCACGGCCCCGTTGATTGTCAGGCCGGCCAATTCTATCAATTCAATTTCAATCTTTTTCGGGTCGACCGCTTTCGCGGCCTGCAGGCAATATTCCATGGCCTGGGCCGTGCCTTTGCCCTTACGGAAGCTGCAAGCGATGCCCACAATTTTGATGGGGCCAGTGGAAATCGGGCCTGTGTTCGTGTTGTCTTCAGCAGCCGCAGCCGAGGTGGCGCCGACGGCTCCGGCTCCGGCCACGCTAAGAAATCCGCGTCTTGTAAGGTCGTTGCTCATGGTAATACTCCTCGTTTTGGAACTGATAATTGGCTTGTTTATTTGGGCGGGGCCACGGCATGCCGAGAATATGGCATGTTCGACTGCCGGCCCCATTCTAAATCCATGCCACGGGTGTTTGCAACCGTCCGGCCGTTCGGCCATAATATAGGTGCATGACGTTTCTATATTCCACTCCCCCTATCTGCTGTCGAGGCCCCGCTGTGCGAAATCTTGCTCCTATTGCAATACTGACTATTTTTCTGTCGCTACCAGCCCTCGCTGCACGGGCCGCCGAAAAGCCGCATCCCAGCCGTGGTGATCGTATGGTAGCTGCATATTTCCAAGCCGAAACCGCAAAACTCAGCCAGGCCTGCCTGGCCGATGTGAAGACACTTGACGACTGGAAAGCCAAGAAAAGCATCTATCGCAAACAGTTGCTGGAAATGCTGGGGCTCGACCCCATGCCCGCACGGACCGATCTGAAGCCCGTCGTCACCGGCACTCTGACCGTGAACGACCCAGACGGTTCCGCCGGCTTTACCGTAGAAAATGTCCACTTTCAATCCCGCCCCGGGCTGTACGTGACGGGCAACCTCTACATCCCCCGGGGGCTTGCCGCGCCGGCCCCGGCCATCCTTTATGTTTGCGGACACGGCGGCGAGAAAAAGGACGGCGTCAGCCTGGGCAACAAAACCCACTACCGCCATCACGGCTGCTGGTTCGCCCAACACGGGTATGTTTGTCTCATGATCGACACCCTGCAAATGGGCGAGATCGAAGGCATTCACCACGGCACATATCGCGAGAAGATGTGGTGGTGGAACAACCGCGGCTATACGCCGGCCGGCGTCGAGGCTTGGAACTGCGTCCGCGCCTTGGACTACCTCGAAACCCGCCAGGAAGTCGATGCCCAGCGACTGGGCGTCACCGGCCGCAGCGGCGGCGGGGCCTATAGCTGGTGGATAACGGCCATCGACGATCGTATCAAGGCGTCAGCGCCCGTGGCCGGTATAACTGACCTGGAAAACTATGTTGTCGACGGTTGCGTTGAAGGGCATTGCGATTGTATGTTCATGGTCAATACCTACCGCTGGGACTATCCACTGTTGGCCGCGTTGGCCGCACCGCGACCACTCTTGTTGTGCAACACAGACAGCGACCGCATCTTTCCGCTCGACGGCGTCGTTCGTACCCACGCCTCGGTCCGCAAGATCTACGACCTTTACGAGGCCGGCGATAAGCTGGGGTTGGTCATTACGCCCGGCCCGCACAAAGACACGCAGCCGCTGCGGGTGCCGGTTTTCACCTGGATGAACAAGCACCTGATGGACAAAACCGATCCAATCAAGAAGACGGCCGAGCCGCTGGTCACGCGCGAACAACTTCGAGTCTTTAAGCATCTGCCCAAGGACCAGAAGAACACAAAAATTTCCGAGAGCTTCACTCGGCTGGCCCCGCCGCCGGCTCTTCCGGCTGCGGCCGCCGATTGGACAAAGATGAGCGGCACGTGGCGCAAGGCACTCGTCGAAAAATGTTTCCGCGGGTGGCCCAAATCTCCCGGACCACTGAACATCCAGCCGGCATTCGCGGCCACCCATGACGGCCTTTGTCTGGCCGCATTCGATTTCATCAGCCAGCAACATGTTCCCTTGCGGGTTTATCTCGTTCATGCAACCGACATGAAAAAGACCGACTCGGTTACGCTCAACGCGCTCGACCAGCCCGGCAGGCAACGGTTCCTGGCCACGATGCGGCCCGGCTTCGAGGCCCAACTCTCGTCAGAGACCTTGCCCCAGGCCGACAGGCAAGCGTTCGAAAAGCTGCAAGCATTGCACCGTCAAGGCAACCACGTCACGGCATACATCGCACCGCGTGGGATCGGCCCCAGCGCCTGGAACCAGGACCTTCGCAACCGTACGCACATCCGCCGCCGCTTTATGCTGCTCGGTCAAACCCTCGATGGCATGCGTGTTTGGGATGTCCGCCGCGCCGTGCAAGCGATTCGAGCAATACGGCCCGAAAAAAACGTTCCAATCGAACTGGCCGCCCGCGGGCAAATGGCCGCCGTCGCCATGTACGCCTCGCTCTTCGAGCTCGACATCGCCAAGCTGACACTGAGCGATATGCCCAGCACGCACCGCGATGGTCCGATTCTGCTGAACGTCAGCCGCTATTTAGATCTGCCCCAGGCAGTGGCCATGGCCGCCGAGCGCTGTCCTGTGGAAATCAAATGCTCCAAGCCCTCCGATTGGAAATACCCCCAGGCGGTCGCCAAGCAATTGGGCTGGGGTGATGATCGGATGCAGATATCGGGTTCTTCACTGATTTCAGTGGGTGATTGAACACCCGCTTTGCCGCGTTCAATTCACGCCCATGGCATATTCCAGCCGGGCGATTGCCGAGCGCAACTCGAAGATCGTGTCGGCGTAGCGTTGCTCGGTGACCGTCATGGCGGTTTGGGCGTCGACCACGTCGGTGGGACTGTCCTCGCCCTGTTCGAATTTGTTCATCACGATCCGCAATCGCTCGCGGGCCAGTCGCACGGACGAACGGGCCAGATCGATGCGTTCGGCGGCGTCGTCGACTTTTTGGTAAGCGTAGTTCACCTCGAAAGCTATACGGTCGCAGACCTGGCGGCCGTTGGCGATTGCCCGATCCGTGTCGGCCTGCTCTTCGCGCAGCTTTCCCACTCGTCTTCCGCCGGCGTAGATGTCCCAACAAAAGGCGATGTATCCGTATTTGGAATCGGTTTCCTGATCGCCGCTGGTGCTCGCATAACTGGCACCGCTTATGACCTTGGGCATAAAATCGGCCTTGGCCACGGCGGTGGCCTCGTGCGTCTTGGCGACCCAATCGCTAACCACGCGGATCTCGCGACGATAATTCACGGCCGTATCTAGACACGCCATCAGCTCGGCTTGGAACTGTGGCTGCGATTCAATACGCCGCACGCGCGTGCGGCAAACCGTGTTGCGGCCCATGGTCAGGTTCAACTGCGCGGTCGAGGTATTGACTCGCGTCCGCGCGGAGACGCATTGCTGCTTCGCCTTGGCCACCTGCAACTCGGCACTATATATACTTTCGCGGTCGACTTGGCCCTGTTCGAAGAGATTTCTCGCCACACGCAGATACTCTTCGGCGCGGCGCAGGGTGTTTTGCGCGGTGACGACCGTCGAATAGGCCAGCAGCACGCGGTAATAGGCCTCGGTCGCGTCGTAGCCAACCGTTTGGCAGGCACGTTGATACTTCAGCCGCGCGATATCGACCAGGATGTCGGCCTGCCGATATTTTCCCATGCGGCGGCCGAAATCCCAAATAATCCACTGCGTTTCCAGCTCGACCTGATTGTATTTCGAGTTCCACTGGACCGGCAAAAAAGGCGCGAAAACCGAGTCCGGCGTGCTGCGAATGTCGGCGTCGAGT
>CAZISU010000606.1:0-4664 GCA_964541935.1 uncultured Planctomycetaceae bacterium
TCTTCGGGGGTGGCTTTACATGGGGTGCCACCGTTCTGGAAATGTGAGGATTGGGGGTGGGGAGTAAAGCTGAAATGGGGCCGCCTGCGGCGGGGGCGGGGTTATCGGATCTGCGGGTGTGAACAAAGAGGAAGACAATATGAGTAAGTGTGCAATACTATTTTCGGGGCAGGGCGCCCAGTTTGTTGGGATGGGCAAGGATCTTGCCGATGCATTTCCAGCCTGCAAGGCTTTGTATGAAAAGGCAGATGAGGTTCTCGGCTATGCGCTTTCAAAAATCTGTTTTGAGGGGCCAGTTGAGGAACTGACCAAATCGAATCATTGTCAGCCCGCAATTTTTGTGACCAGCATTGCTTGCTATACAGCACTGAAAGAGAGTGTGCCCGAGCTTGAGGTGTCCATGATGGCCGGGCTTAGCCTTGGTGAGTGGTCCGCATTGCATGCCTCCGGCGCCATGTCGTTTGAGGATACGTTGCGTGTGCTTGAGGCGCGCGGTCGCGCGATGCAGGAGGCATGCGATGAAAAGGATGGCTCCATGGTTAGTGTCATTGGGTTGTCGAAAGCGCACCTTCTCGAAATTTGCGAAGCCACAGGCGTGGAGATGGCAAACCTGAACTCCGAGGCTCAGACCGTATTGTCGGGAGCGCGTGCGGGCATTGAAAAAGCGGCTGCGATGGCTACGGAAATGGGTGCCAAGCGTGCGATTGTGTTGCAGGTTTCCGGAGCGTTTCATTCATCTCTGATGGAATCTGCCACCTCAAAACTGGAGGTTGTGCTCAATGCGGTTCCCGTTCAGTCGCCCGCAATTCCGGTCGTAGCCAATGTGACGGGGCAGCCGCACAGCGATGCTGATGCCATTCGCGAGGTGATGCTGAAGCAGGTAACCGGCTCGGTGCATTGGTATGAGAGCATCAATGCGATGACGGCTGCGGGTGTGAGTGAGTTTGTTGAGTGTGGACCCGGTGCAGTGTTGACAGGGTTGGTCAAACGTATTGCCGAGCGCGGAACCCCCCTCTACAATATTCAGGATATTGCGACTCTGGAGAAGACGGTCGCCGCGATTAGTGAATAACAAACGGAGAATGACATGGGTGTATTGGACGGAAAAACAGCACTAGTCACGGGAGCGGCCCGGGGGATTGGTCGCGCGATTGCGGAAGAGCTCGCACGTAACGGTGCCAACTTGGCACTTTGCGACTTGCAGGCCGAGTGGCTGGCAGAGACTGCGGCATCTGTTGAGGCTCTCGGCGCGAAGGTTGCGTGCATTTCGGTGGATGTCAGCAATGGCGAGGCTGTAACGAAGGCCGTTGCGAGTGTGATCGAGACCTTTGGAAGTATTGATGTGTTGATCAACAACGCGGGCATCACCAAAGATGGTTTAATGATGCGCATGTCCGAAGCGGATTGGGATGCGGTGCTGTCAGTGAATCTGAAGGGGACGTTCCTATTTACAAAGGCTGTATCCCGTCCGATGATGAAGCAACGGAGTGGCGCCATTGTGAATATCGCCTCAATTATTGGCTTGATCGGAAATGCGGGGCAATGTAACTATGCAGCGTCAAAGGCGGGGGTAATCGCCTTGACGAAGTCGACAGCCAAGGAGCTTGCGGCGCGCAATATTCGCGTGAATGCAGTGGCGCCCGGTTTCATTAAATCGAAGATGACGGAAGTCTTGTCTGAGGACGTGAAGCTGAAGATGCTGGATCAAATACCGATGAAGCGCTTCGGGGAACCGGGGGATGTGGCGCGTACGGTACTGTTTCTGGCAACGGAAGCATCATCGTACATGACGGGGCAGGTCTTGACAATTAGTGGTGGAATGGTCATGTAGGTTGGGGTCTTCCTTAGGGGGGATTTAAACAACAACGCAATAATAGGAGAAGAGTAAAAATGGCACTTGCAGACAAAATCAAAGAGATCATTGTAGAGCAGTTGGGTGTGAATGCAGATCAGGTGACGACCGAAGCCTCTTTCATTGAGGATCTTGGCGCTGACTCGCTGGATACGGTAGAGCTCGTCATGGCATTCGAAGAAGAGTTTGGTGCAGAGATTCCTGATGAAGACGCAGAAAAGCTGACGACTGTCGGCGGCGTTATTGCGTATATGACGGAAAAGGGCATCGAGGCTTAAAGTTCTTATAACGGGATGCGACCGTGGAGCCTTGTTTCGTGCGGCTCCTCGGTCGGTTTTGCTTGGAACCCCTGGCTGGAATAGTAGGAGCGAATCGTGGAAAAGAGAAAAGTTGTTGTTACAGCCATGGGTGTGGTTTCTCCCATCGGTTCGACGCTCCAAACGTTCTGGGACAGTCTCCAGAATGGCCGTGGTGGCGTTGGCGTGATCGAGGGCTTTGACGCATCTGAGTTTTCAGCCCAGGTTGCGGCCGAGGCTAAAGATTTTGATGTTAGCGCCTTCATTGACCGCAAAGCTCAGCGGCGCATGGATCGCTTCTGTCATTTTGCGGTTGCCGCTTCGAAGATGGCAATGGATTCTGCTGGATTTGATCGAGACGTTGAGGATTCTACCCGAATGGGTGCAATCGTCGGATCCGGGATTGGCGGATTGGGTACGCTTGAGGTACAGCATAAGGTGCTGCTTGAGCGGGGACCGGGCCGTTGTTCACCTTTCATGATTCCCCAAATGATCTCAAACATGGCCTCTGGCCTTGTTGGCATTGAGCACAAATTGTGCGGCCCCAACTATGCTGTCGTTTCTGCCTGTGCCACATCCGCTCACGCCATTGGCGATGCGATGCATATTATCCAACGCGGTGAGGCAGAGGTGATGCTGGCCGGGGGTTGCGAGGCGGCCATCACGCCTTTGGGTATTGCTGGATTTGCCTCAATGAAAGCCCTGAGTACGCGCAACGACGATCCCGCGACAGCGAGTCGGCCCTTTGACAAAGAGCGGGATGGTTTTGTTATGGGCGAAGGTGCTGCCGTTCTCGTTCTGGAAGAGTACGAGCACGCTAAAGCACGTGGCGCCGAGATTTATTGCGAAATCGCCGGTTTTGGACAAACCTGCGATGGCTACCACATGACAGCTCCCATGGAGTCAGGCGAAGGTGCCACGCGGGCAATGCTAATGGCGATGAATATGGCCGGCGTTAACCCTGCGGATGTGGATTATATCAATGCACATGGCACGAGCACACCCCTCAATGATAAGATTGAGACACGGGCGATCAAGGGGGCGTTGGGAGACGATATTGCCCGCAAGGTTATGATCAGCTCCAGCAAATCCATGACGGGTCATCTTCTGGGTGCCGCTGCGGGTGTGGAGTCGATTGCCTGTGCCATGGCTATCAGGGATGGCGTTGTTCCTCCGACAATCAACCAAATTGTTCCTGATCCTGAGTGCGACTTGGACTATGTTCCGAACACGGCGCGTGAAGCCAAGGTGCGCGTTACGCTAAACAACTCTCTTGGGTTTGGTGGTCACAACGCCTGTGTTTGCATCAAACAGGTCGACTAAGCGTTGACGAAATTCTGCAATCAAAAGGGCTTACGGGCAACCGTGGGCCTTTTTTTGTGGGTTAAACGTTAAATGGCTTCTGAAACGTCCAGCAACGCCTTCGGCGAGATGCTTCGGCAAGCTCAGCATGACAATCCGACAGCCTCGAAGCTTTCATTCCGAGCGAAGTCGAAGAATCTCGAGTTTAGCCGAGAGTGCATTTGATAGTGTCGGCGAGTGAGGTTGCAAGCTGGTCGACGAGGGCTTCGGTGGGGCCTTCTACCATGACGCGGCACATGGATTGTGTGCCTGAGTAGCGTATTAGGGTGCGCCCTTTGTTCCCGAGTTCTTTGTTTGCCGCAGCTTCTGCTTTCATAATCTCGGGGATGGTTTCCAGTGGCGGCTTGGAGGTGACGTTGATATTGATCAGGCGCTGGGGGGCTCGCTGAAAGACTTTTCCGAGCTCTGAGAGCGGTTTGCCGCTACGGCGCATGACTGCCAGAAGTTGTAGGGCGGAGATAATGCCGTCTCCGGTGGTGTGGTGATCGAGAAAGATCGTGTGCCCAGACTGTTCGCCCCCTATGGAGGCACCTTGTTGCTGCATGAGTTCCAGCACATTGCGATCACCGACATCTGCATCTTCGTATTGGATGCCCATTTCGTCAAAGGCAACCCGCAGTCCAAAGTTGCTCATGGGCGTAATGATGACCTTGTTGTTGTTCAGCTCACCTGCCTCTTTCATCGCTTTTGCACAGATGGCCATGACGTGGTCACCATCGAACTCTTCGCCGTGTTCGTCAACGGCAATGAGTCTGTCGCCATCGCCGTCAAATGCTAAGCCCACATCGGCACCGAGTTCGCGCACTTTTGCTGCGAGATCCTGCGTATGCTGTGATCCGCAGTTGTCGTTGATGTTGAGTCCGTTTGGCGTTCCGTGAATCACAGTTACCTCGGCTTCAAGTTCTCGGAAAATGATAGGAGCAACTTTGTAGGTGGCGCCGTTGGAGCAGTCGATGACCATTTTCATGCCTTCGAGTGTGAGGTTTTCGGGAAAGGATTGTTTGCAGAAGACAATGTAGCGCCCGGTGGCATCATCAATGCGTTTTGCCCGCCCGACTTCTTCGGCAGTGGGCCGAATGGCGTTTATGCGACCGGAGGCAATGATTTCTTCAATCTCCTCTTCAAGTCGGTAAGAGAGCTTGTAGCCATCGCGG
>CAZISU010000607.1:0-4659 GCA_964541935.1 uncultured Planctomycetaceae bacterium
CCTTCGAGCCGGCGGCGAATGAAGGGGAAGGCCAGTCCGGCGAAGTTGCTGCCACCACCGCAGCAACCCACGACGATGTCGGGCGTGTCTTCGAAGATCTCGAACTGCTTCTCGGCTTCCAGACCCATCACCGTCTGGTGCAACATCACATGGTTGAGCACGCTACCGAGCGTGTATTTGGTATCCTCGCGGGCAACGGCCGCCTCGACGGCTTCGCTGATGGCGATGCCCAAGGTTCCGGGGCAGTCGGGATCGGCGGCCAGAATCTGTCGGCCGGCCGCGGTTTCGGTCGAAGGGCTGGGCGTTACCTTGCCGCCCCAAACGTGCATCATCGAGCGGCGGTAAGGCTTCTGCTCGTAGCTGCACTTGACCATGTAAACCTTGCACTCCATGTCGAACTGAGCGCAGGCAAACGACAAGGCGCTTCCCCATTGCCCGGCGCCCGTCTCGGTGCTGAGGCGGTTGATGCCTTCCATCTTGTTGTAATAGGCCTGCGGCACGGCCGTGTTGGGCTTGTGGCTGCCGGGAGGACTGTGGCTCTCGTCCTTGAAGTAAATCCTCGCGGGCGTCTTCAGGGCCTTCTCGAGCCCGGTTGCCCGGACTAAGGGAGACGGTCGCCAAATATCGTAAATATCCTGGACCGCTTGTGGAATCTCGATCCACTTCTCGGCGCTCATCTCTTGAGCGATCAGCTCCTGGGCAAAAATCGGCGCCAGATCATCGGGGCAGATCGGCTGCTTGGTGCCGGGGTGCAAGGGCGGGGGAAGCTGCTCGGGAAGGTCGGCCAGCAGGTTGTACCAGGCTTTGGGTTTTTCGTTCTGACTGAGAACAACTCGTTTCGAACACATTATTGGGGGTTCCTCTCAAACGGGTTGGGACCGGGAAATTTTCTATAGGATAACGCGATTCTTCAATCGCCCGCATGGCCAACGCCACACCAGCAATTACAGTAAATATACTGTAAATATTCTAGCCTACTGGATCCGTTGGCGTATGTCGACGCCCCCTACCCCGATAATGGAAACAATGATCGCCGGAAAATTATTCCGATTATGCAGCCTGAGCATAGCCCAGTATCGCCAAGCCGCACCGCAGAGGGGTTCAATGTCGCCGGAACATTAACTCGGCACTGGATACGATTTTCACGGTGGATTAGTATCAGGGAATACTAACGACGTTCCTAACGGCCAGTACTCAAGTAATGACATTTCACTACCACACAAAACGACAATCGCAAACGCTGCCGTTTTTTCAGACCGCAATTGCCGTTTTCATACTTCTAACATGCTTGGCTCCGCATCTGCTTGCGGAAAAAAACAACACTCCTTCACCAAAGTCACCTCCGCCGAATTCCGCCGAATCAAAATCTTCGGCCGCGTACCAAACGGGCGCCGCTTACCAAACATCCTTAGCCTCGATCACGGCCGAAACGCTTAAAGAACACGTTTATTATCTGGCCGACGATCGGCTGCAAGGGCGAAAGCCCGGAACCGAAGGCGGTCGCGCGGCCGGAGAGCACATCGCCACAGAGTTCAAAAAATACGGCCTCGCACCAGGCGACGCTGATGCCGAGGCCGATTACTTCCAGCCGTTTACAAACAAATTCCGCAACGTCCTAGCGATACTGCCCGGCAGCGATCCGCAATTAAAAGATGAGGTGATTGTGATCGGCGCGCACTACGATCACCTCGGCGCCCACCGCTCTGGCAAGGTTTGCAACGGGGCCGACGATAACGCCAGCGGCACCGCCGGGTTGCTGGAACTGGCCGAGGCTTTTACCTTGCTGCCTACGCCGCCCCGACGTACGATCCTCTTCGCAGCATGGGACGGCGAGGAAAGCGGCCTGCTGGGCTCATTGCATTGGGTCAAGCATCCTTCGCCAACGGATGCCAATGTTGTTTTTGCGCTCAACATGGACATGATCGGGCGTCTCCGCGACAACAAACTTTCCATACACGCCAGCCGTTCGGGCTACGGAATGCGACGATTGCTCTCCACCATCAATTCCGATCTCACACTCGAATTTAAGCAAAACATTCGTATGTGCAGCGATCATTGGTCGTTTTACTGCGACAATGTACCCGCGATCATGTTCAACACGGGCAGGCACCAAGAACTACATTCGCCCCAAGACGACGCCGAACTGATTAACGATACGGGCATGAGGCGGATAACCCAACTAGTGTTCGAGACGGCAAACAAACTGGCCAACGCCGACGAAGTGCCAGCGTTTCGCGAAACGTCACATAACGAACGAACCGAGCCCAGCGACCACCCCGTGGGTCAGTTTTCCGCGAAGTCACGCAATCGGCTGGGCGCGGATTGGTGGATCAACAGCAATTACGATGGCGGCGAGGTTCGTCTATACAATATTCGCCACGACTGCCCGGCATGGCACGCCTCGCTCGTGTCAGGCGATTGCGTCATCAGTTTGGCGGGCAAATCAATAAAGACCACCGCAGACATGGAAGCCGCTGTGCTGACTGCGGCCACGTCGGCCGAGATCGTGGTCCGCCGCGACGGCACCCCCGAACCGCTCGAGCTTTCCGTCAAACTGCCCGGCAAGCCGATGAAACTCGGAGTCTTCTGGCGAAGCGACGAAGCCGAGCCCGGTACCGTCGTGGTAGGACACGTAGTCCCAGGCACCCCCGCCGCCCAAGCCGGCTTACAATCCGGCGATCGAATCTACCGCCTCAACGGCAAAAGATTCAAAGACGACGCGGAATTCTCCAAACGGATCGCCGACCACCAAGGCCCGCTAAAGATGCTCGTCGAACACGACGGCATACTCCGCACCGTAGAAGTTTGGGCCATGGAAGTGGCACGAGCGAATAACGAAGGTTCCTGATTCGTTCCCACCATTCGGCGGGGGCTAGTTACACCATTCGTCCAGTCTTCAGCTAGTTTTACCGCATACTCGAACAACAGAAATTTCAGATAAGGTTTGCAGGGCTTGTTGACCGATGGTTTCTGGGTAAACTTAGACATATACGCCTTTGTGATGTTGCTCAACGAGTACACAAGGCGTCCCTGAGTCATTTTGACTTCAAATCATGGCGGCGTAGCTCAGTTGGTTAGAGCAGCGGAATCATAATCCGCGTGTCCGGGGTTCGAATCCCTGCGCCGCTACCTGAGCATTTGTACACTCACGTACAGCCTCGTTTTTCCCGGGAAAAGCGGGGCTTTTGCTTTTCTTGTACGGGTCGGTTTTCTCTATTTCGGGCGTGTTCTGCAGCGCATTCTGCAGCGCTCGATCTTTGGTGGTTACGCTGCCTTGTGCGGCCCGCTTAAAGTCCGTGTCCGTTACTTGGATGTAGTGCTTGGCTGCAACGGAAACAGTATTGCCAAGCCACTTGCAAACCGTAGTTATGGGGTATTCGCGTACCAGGTCCGATTCGCAGCTTGCACGAAGATTGTGAAATAACCGTGGCCATGGTTCCAGTCCGGCCCGCTCAACAATCTTCTGAAACGTGGTCCGTAGGTTGCAATTGACCCACCCACGTGGGCCATGAGCCGCTGGGAGGTACAAGTCCTCGGGTATCACATGTGTCTGGCCGTTCTTGGCCATCTCGGCGGCATCAAGGAGATAGGGCCGCAGTTGCTTGAATATGGGCACCACCCGGCTACCTTGCCCGCAGCCCTCGGTCTTGGGCGAGATGACGGTCATGGCCCCGCGTTCCCAGTCCAGATTATCCAGAGGCAGGCTGAGAACCTCGCTCGGACTCCGCAGGCCGCCGAACCGGCATAGGGCTATGATTGTCCGCCAAATGTAGTTGGGGGCCGCCTCGATCAATTTCTCGGTATCCTCAACGGTTATATACCGCTGCCGTTTGCGGGGATCTCCGCCCTTGTGCGTGATACCTTCAAACGGGTTCTTGCCGAGCCACTCGAAGCGTACTGCATGCGCAAACATTTGCCGGATTCGCTGCAATCGCTTGCTGATCGTGGAAGCAGCTAGCTTGCGATTCACCAGTCCTTGCCGGAATTCCTCTGCATCGACCCGGCTGATACCTCGAATCGACTGGTTCTCCCCAAAGTGTTCTGTCAGGTCATTCCCCGCTTGCCTCCACATAATCAGCGTCGCCGGTTTAATGTGCGTGCGGGTTGCCAGGAAGGCCTTTATCAGCCCGCCGACGGTCGTGGCGTCTCGCTTGGGGATCAGGTCCACCTTGGCTAGTTTGTTCGCCAGTTCGGTGGGAAGGTCTCGCACCCATTTGGCCGTGTCGTTGTCAAGCGAGTCACCGGACACATTCACGCTATGCAGGGTTTCGACCTTAAACTTAATACTTTCCGCCCGCTTAACGGGCATCTTCCCCAGGCGAATAGACCGCCGCTTGCCGTCCGCGTCGGTAAACTGAATCATTTTCCGCCCACCGCTTTGCTTTGAGATACTCGCCATGTTACTTGCCACCTTTCCGCGTGGGTTCATTGTTCGTAGTCAGCCGCAGTCCGAGATACTCAGCCAGAATGTCAACCGTATCAAGTGATACTCCACGTTCACCATGCACGAACTTACTCAAGACGGCTTGGTCTACGCCAGTCGCCTTATGTATCGCGTATCGGGAGTGTTCAGATTGTTCAATCGCCAACCGGAGTTGGTCGCTTAATGTAGATGGTTTTTTTCTCATGATATGTATCCTATCGGTTGCTTGGCGCTTT
>CAZISU010000608.1:0-3216 GCA_964541935.1 uncultured Planctomycetaceae bacterium
ACCCTGACCTCAAAACGTCGAGCAACGCATAATGAATTCAATTCAAACACAAATGGCGCAAAAATAGCCGCCGTAACAACTTAGAGGTTTTCAACAGCCCAGCTTCGCCCTCCCGAGAATCAATGCCAGCCCTGAATTGTTTCAATTATTAATTTGTGTGAAACTCATTGACCGGTTCGCCGCCGGCGCGGGTTATAACATGCATGTACAGCACCGGATCCATACCTTCGGATACGCTCTTTACGCTGGCGTCGGCCATGACGTGATTGACCACGGCGGGGTGTTCGCTGCTGGGACCGTGGATCCAGCCGGAAGCGCCAGCTGAGCCGTCGGGGGATTTGACGTAGTTGCCTTCGTCGTACCAGGTGGATTTATCGTCGTCTTGCCAGCAACGGTTGAGGTTCGTCTTGGCGTTGATTGGTACGCCGTAGGTGGCGTCTTTATTGTCCGTGGCCTCGAACTTCGGGTCGCCGACCAACCCGACGACCGCCGCGGTTGCTCCTTCGTACCATGTGGAGCGGGTGCTTTCGCGGGTTTCGCAAATTAGAAACGTGTTGGACGTGCCGTCGGTGATATCATCAATGGATGTTTTTGAGCCGGGGTACATGATGCCGTTGGGATGGGTGTCTCCGCCTTGAAATTGAAGATCGGGATCCGAGGCGTTTGTGCCCCAGAGGCTTTTTCGACGCGATGCCCCCAGAGACACGTAGTTGCTGACGGCGGACTTGTAGTCGCCCGTGTAAGGAGTTGTGACTCCGCCCAGCATGTTGTCTTCGCTGTGGTCCTCGCCGCCGAAGCTTGGGCATTTGAATTCTGGGCGCAGTTCATACCAGGGAAATCGTAGGGGGCCAGGCAAAGGATCGCCATTTTTATCCTTGAGGATCTGTACATCTGCATTCCATGCAAAATTCGGCACTGTAGGTACTGTTTTTAGGTTCTTGAAGAGTGACATTGCTTCAATATGCGGCAATATCATTGCCTGCCAACTGAACCCGGTGCCGGTGTCGTAACGGTTGTCCGCCGGGGAACTCGTGTCCATCGCACCACCGTGAGCAACGCCCATCAACGGCAAGGCACTTTCGCCCGGTTTTGGGGAAAATGGCAAGCTGTTTGAGCCCGGAAAACATTTTCGTGTGTCGTGGAAGTTGTGCAACGCCAGGCCGACCTGCTTCATGTTGTTGACACAAGCGGCACGACGGGCAGCTTCGCGGGCGCATTCGACATTTGGAAGCAACAGAGCGATTACGACTCCGATAATCATAATCACCACAATCAACTCAACGAACGTGAATCCACGTCTGAGTGAATGAAAAGACATAATTCGCCTCCTTGAAAAACAGGGCGGGTTTGAGCCCGCCCTGAATTGTTTCAATTACTAATTTGTGTGAAACTCATTGACCGGCTCGTTGCCGGCGCGGGTTATGAGGTGCATGTAGAGCACGGGGTCGAGGCCTTCGGAGACGCTCTTTACGCTGGCGTCGGCGAGGACGTGGTTGACTACGCCGGGGTGCTCGCTGCTGGGGCCGTGGATCCAGGCGGAGGCGCCGGCGGAGGTGTCGGAGGATTTGACATAGTTACCCTGGTCGTACCAACTTGAGCGGGCTTCTTCTTTGCCTCGGTTCAAATTTGTCCTTGCGTCGATGGGCACGCCGTAGGTGGCGGGCCTAAAAGCCTCGAACTCTGGATCGCCCGCCAGGCCCACGACCGCCGCGGTGGCGCCTTCGTACCATGCGGAGCGGGTGGTTTCGCGGGTTTCGCAAATCAGGGCCGTGTTGGACGTGCCGTCGGTGATGTCCTTGATGGACGTTTTCGAGCCGGGGTACATGATGCCGTTGGGGTGTGATGCTCCGCCTTGAAATACAAGGTGGGAGTCCGAGGCGTTTGTGCCCCAGAGGCTTTTGCGGTGCGACGCGCCCAGGGCCACGTAGTTGCTGATGGCGGACTTGTAGTCGGCCGTGTAGGGAGTTGTCACGCCTGCCGCCGGGTTGTCTTCGCTGTGGTCTTCGCCACTGAAGTTTGGGCATTTGAAGGCACTGAGCGGGTAATGCCAGGGGAAACGCAAGTAATCCTCGCGGGGTTGCCCTTCTTTGTTCTTGACGACCTGGACTTCGACGTTCCAGGCGTAATTCGGCTCTGTTGGCACAGTTGTAAGGTTTTTGTAGAGATTGTTCTCTTCGATGTGCGGCAGGATCTGCGTTTGCCAACTGAAGCCCGTGCCGACGTCGTAACGGCCATCGGGTGGGGTGCTTGTGTCGAGTGCGCCGCCGTGGGCGATGCCTAGCAGTGGTAAGGCGCTTTCGCCCGGCTTTGGGGAAAACGGCAAGCTGCTTGAGCTGGGGAAGTGCTTGCGTGTGTCGTGGAAATTGTGTAGTGCCAGGCCGACCTGTTTCATGTTGTTGACACATGCTGCTCGGCGGGCAGGTTCACGATTACCATGAATCGCCGGCAACAAAAAAAAAGCAAGAACGCGATGACAATAATCACCACAAGCAGTTCGACGAGGGTAAAACCTCGTCTGTAGGGACGGGAAAACATGATACACCTCCGATAAAAAGAATAAAGGGATAATAAAACGCCATGGTTATAAAACTCGGATGATGTGGAGTTGGAGAAAGAAGTAAATAATGCTCCACGGATGTACGAAATGTTAGCCGCCGAGCTTGCTCGCGTTGTGATCGGCATGGTTACTCTGGCCGACAACAGCGGTCGCAAGCGACTCGGCTAACGGTTTGTTGGGTTTATTGGATAATTTCGAAACAACGCGGGGACAAGCCCCGCCGCTAACTTTTGTATTATCTTCCGGCCGGGTTCGATTCGTCGTGGCCGGTGACCATCCAGCGGTTGCCTTCTTTGCGTAATTCGAATTCGAACTTCGAGTCGTATACTCGATAGGGGAATTCTTTTTTGCGGTCGTCGAATTTGATGACGCCGGAGAATTTTGCTTTGGCCGAGGGGGGGCTGGTTAAGGAGTTGATTGTGATTTCCAGACCGCTGACCTTGGCGCCGTTAATCTGAAGCCGGTCGAGGGCCCAGCGGGCGCGGCTGCGGCTTTCGCCGGCCGATTTGGAGAGATGGGAAAGAACGGCATCGACGTCGTTGGCGCGCAAGGCGGCGGCGACTTGGTCGATGGTGTCCTCGACTTCTTCGCGCTCGGTAACGACAGCCCGTTCGATAAGAATGCCGCCGATGACCAGAACCAGCACGACGGCGATTGGT
>CAZISU010000608.1:3226-4644 GCA_964541935.1 uncultured Planctomycetaceae bacterium
GTTTTTTTTGCGTGGCGTACAACAACGCGACAAGAAAGGCCTCGACGAGCACTCCCACGACGAGCAGTGGGTATGGATTTTCAATAAAAGTGGTCATGACGGCCCCCGCTTGTTCCGTGTGCCTTTTTCGTTTGCCTCTAATAAACAAGGCCCTGCCCGGGGTTATGGGACAGGGCCTTGCTTGTGATTGTAACGGAAACTGGCGTCGAAAGCCAGCCTTATACTAACCTTTTTGCGGGAAAAGCGGTCCGCCGTATTGTGCGGCCATGCCGAGGGATTCCTCGATCCGCAGGAGCTGGTTGTATTTGGCCATGCGGTCGGTACGCGAGGCCGAGCCGGTCTTGATCTGGGCGGTGCCGAGGGCTACGGCCAAGTCGGCGATGGTGGCGTCTTCGGTCTCGCCGCTGCGGTGGCTCATGACACTGGTCATGTTGTGGCGGGCGGCCAGTTCGACGGCCTCGATGGTCTCGGTGAGTGTGCCGATTTGGTTGACCTTAATCAAGATACTGTTGGCGGCGCCTTGGTCGATGCCCTGTTGCAGACGCTTAGTGTTGGTCACAAACAGGTCGTCGCCCACGAGCTGGATTTTGTCGCCGAGCTTCTCGGTCATGAGCTTCCAACCGTCCCAGTCGTCTTCGTCGCAACCGTCTTCGATGGAGACGATGGGGTACTTGGCGGCCCACTCGGCCATCAAGTCGACCATGCCGGCCGAATCGAGTTGCTTGCGGTCCATGGTATAGGTCTTGGTCTTCGAGTCGTAAAGCTCGGAGGAGGCTACGTCCATGGCGATGAAGATTTCTTTGCCCATCTTGTAACCGGCCTTCTCGCCGGCTTCCATGATGAGGTCCAAGGCTTCGGCGTTGCTCTTAAGGTTGGGAGCGAAACCGCCCTCGTCGCCCACGTTGGTGCCGAGCTTATTGGCCTGCAGGACGGACTTGAGGTTGTGGAAAATTTCGCAACCGGCGCGGATGGCGTCGTTGAAAGTGGCCACGCCCAAGGGCATGATCATGAACTCTTGCACGTCGACGTCGTTGTCGGCATGCTCGCCGCCGTTGACGATGTTCATCATGGGCGCGGGCAGGATGCAGGCGTTGGTTCCGCCCAGGTAGCGGTACAAGGGCAAGCCGGCGTGTTCGGCCGCCGCGTGGGCCGTTGCCAAGGAAACGCCCAAGATCGCGTTGGCTCCCAGCTTGGCCTTGTTGGGCGTGCCGTCGAGCTCGATCATCGTCTTATCCAGTGCGATCTGGTCCAAGGCGTCCATTCCGCAAAGTTCGTCGGCCAAGGTTTCGTTGACGTTTTCGACGGCCTTGAGAACGCCCTTGCCGAGGTACTTGGATTTGTCGCCGTCGCGAAGCTCGACCGCTTCGTGAACGCCGGTGCTGGCTCCGCTGGGTACGGCGGCGCGGCCGAACGCGCCG
>CAZISU010000609.1:0-4644 GCA_964541935.1 uncultured Planctomycetaceae bacterium
CTGAACATCGATCCCCAGAAGATCGGCATGGGCGGTTTTTCGGCCGGCGGACACCTGACTTCCTCAGCGGGCACCCATTTCGATGCCGGCGACGCCAAGTCGGCCGACCCCGTCCAACGCGTAAGCTGCCGTCCCGATTTCATGATCCTCTGCTATGCGGTTATCGCTTTCGACGAGCCCTACACGCACCGCGGTTCGCAATACAACTTGCTCGGCAAAGACGCCGACCCGGCCCTGGTAAAAAAAATGTCGAGCGAGAAACAGGTCACCAAGGATACCCCGCCCACGTTCCTCTTCCACACCGACGAGGACAAGGGCGTGCCGGCCGAAAACAGTGTGCAGTTCTACCTGGCTCTGCGCCGCGCAGGCGTGCCGGCCGAGTTGCATATCTATCGACGCGGACGACACGGCATCGGCCTTAATAAGCAGCCCGGAGCGACCGCCACCTGGCCCAAACGCGCCGAACAGTGGATGGAAGAAATGGGCTTTTTCAAGAGCAAGTAACCAATCACCACATTTGCCACACCTGAAGGAATCCTACCCATGAAACGTCTGAACCTGATCCTCGCGACTGTTGTTATCCTGCTCACGGCCGCTGTCGCACATGCCGACGAGCGTCACGAAATCGCGTTCCCCGACCTGCCCGGCTATAAAACGCTGAAGTGCGATTTTCATATGCACACGGTTTTCTCGGACGGAAACGTTTGGCCCCCCGTGCGGGTCGACGAGGCCTGGCGTCAGGGGCTGGATGCTATTTCAATCACCGACCATATCGAGTACCAGCCGCACAAGGCCGACATTCCCACCAAGCATAGTCGCCCCTTCGAACTGGCCGCCGGTAAAGCCCGCCTTCTCGATATCTTGTTTATCAAGGCCGCCGAAATCACCCGCGACACGCCGCCGGGACATTTCAACGCGTTGTTCCTCTCCGACATCAACCCGCTGGATACCGAAGACTTTGTTGAATCCGTCAAGCAAGCCAACCAGCAAAACGCTTTTGTTTTCTGGAACCATCACGGCTGGAAGGGCGAAGAGCTTGGCAGTTGGCGCGACGTGCATACGACGCTTTACGACGGCAAACTGCTGCACGGCATGGAAGTTTGCAACGGCAGCGGGTACTACCCCTCGGCCCACAAATGGTGCCTGGAAAAGAACCTCACCATGATGGGTAATTCCGATATCCACTCGCCCGACCTGCGCATTAAAAGCACCCCCGACGAGCATCGTTCGATGACGCTGGTTTTCGCCAAGGAAAGAACGATTCCGGCGATAAAGGAAGCATTACAAGCGGGACGCACGGCCGTGTGGTACAAGCAACAAATGATTGGCCGCAAACAGTACCTCGCCCCGCTGTTCGACGAGTGTGTGTTGGTCGCCCGGCCGCACCTGCGAACTAAAAACGCGGTCTACACAAAAGTCCGCAACACTTGCGACCTGGACATCGTCCTCAAACGCACCGGCGGCCTGGGGCCCATGGAGATACGCTTGCCGGCCCGCTCGACATCGCTCGTTAAAATCGGCACAAAAACGCCCGATAAACCGCTGGAATTGAAGTACTCGGCCACGAACTTCCTCGTCGCGCCGGGGAAGAGCCTGGATGTGGTTTTGCGGGTTGAGGGCAAATAGGGAGTCGCCGCGGTTTGAAATGGAACACTAACCCGAAGCGCAAGCGAGGGGAGTGCAACGTTTTTCCGTGTTTACCGGCCCTCGCTTGCGCTTCGGGTTAGTATTGCCACTCCTTGCCAAACCCTTTGCAAACCACTATCATTGCGGGTTTGCAATGCACACTCCGCATGATCCAAAGCACAGGGAGTAAGTAAATCGTGTCGAAATCCACCGATATCCGTATCCTCAAAGCCACCAGCAGTGTCGAGCATTTCGACTACCGCACGCCCATCAAGTTCGGTGGTCGAACCATGAACGACGTCGTTATATTGAACGTCACCGTCGAGGTGGAAACCCAGGACGGACGTCGCGCCGAGGGGATGGGCTCGATGACGATGGGAAACGTTTGGGCATGGCCGTCGCAAAAGGTCGATGTTGACGCCTCGCTCGAGACGATGGTCGAATTTGGCCATCAGGTCACCAAGCGGGCCGACGGGTACGCCGACATGGGCCACCCGCTGGAGATCACCCACGATTTGGTCGAAGATCATGCCACGGTTGCCGCCGAGGTAGTCGCTCAGGCCGGGCTCGAAGAAGCCATGCCGCGTCTGGCGCAATTGGTATCGGCCAGCCCGCTCGAAGCCGCCATCCACGACGCCTACGGCCGTGCATTGGGCGAGAACTCATACAATCTCCTCGGCCCGGATTTTGCCAACCGCGATATGGGGGCCTATTTGGGTAAGGAATTTGCCGGCGAGTTCTTGGATCAATATACGTTACGCACACCCAAGCCGGCCATGCCGCTCTATCATCTGGTCGGAGCGTTGGACCCTTTGACCGAAGCCGACATTGCCAAACGCATCGACGACGGTTACCCCGAAACCTTGCCCGAGTGGATCAACGCCGACGGGCTCACGCACATGAAGATCAAGCTCAACGGCGACGACTTGCAGTGGGACGTCGATCGCGTGGTTTCCATCGAGCGTATCGCCGCCCAGACGCAAGCCGCACGCGGATGCGACCAGTGGGTATACTCGGCCGATTTCAACGAGAAGTGCGCCAACGTCGAATACATTCTCGACTTCTTGGCCAAGATCAAAGAACAGACGCCGGCCGCTTTCGAGCGATTACAATACATCGAGCAGCCGACGAGCCGCAACCTCAAGGCTAATCCCGAAAACCGCATGCACGAGGCCGCCAAGATCAAGCCGGTCGTGATCGACGAGGCACTGGTCGATTTCGAGAGCCTGCTGCTCAGCCGCGAACAAGGCTATTCGGGCGTGGCCTTGAAGGCTTGCAAGGGACACAGCGAGGCCCTGCTAATGGGCGCCGCCGCGCAGAAATTCAACATGTTCCTGTGCGTACAGGATCTGACCTGCCCCGGCTATTCGTTCCTGCATTCCGCCTCGCTTTCGGCCAGGATCCCCACGGTTGCCGCCATCGAAGGCAACGCCCGACAATATATGCCTGCGGCCAACAAAGGCTGGGACGAACGTTTCCCCGGCATGTTCAATATCACCGACGGCATGTTGGAAACTTCGCTACTCGACGGGCCGGGGTTGGGGTTTTAGTGTGGATTGCGTAGGATGCTTGCTCTCACGCTACATACCTGATTTGGTTCAAAGCTCATTGTCTTTAACAACGTTATCCCTACCAAGAAATAGATTCGATCAAATCCCTTGCCATGTAGTTCCTCGCATTCAAAGGATGTTCAAACTCGTGGCCTCAAAACCCCCTTGCGAGGACAGATAGGCCGTGGTAAGTTGAAGGGAGTATTAGACAGGTAACCCCAAAGCAAGGAGGGCGAAAATGCCTACTAACCAGGGAAATAGGAGCTAAGTATGCTGAGCAGATTAACGCCGCAATTGTAAGGGATGGTTTCACAAAGTCAGCGCGACTGGCTGCCTACGATTTGCCTAACACTAACGTTGTAAGTGCTCTTCGGGAAGTTGCAAAAAGCCTCGATGAGGACTGGACTATAAGCGGCAGGCCCCTCAATGATGAGGAAAAGCAGGCTATTGCCAAAGAAGCAGGGCTGGCCCTTGGTCTTGATAGACCTGAAGATCTCTTCCTGACGGTTAGGTCGGCAAGCAATAATGATTATGTGGATTTAGTAGAACATATCAGTAACATTCTGAGGAAAAAATAGGACCAATGGACGCACAAGCCTGGATTGCTCTTGGCAGTGCGATTGTTTCGGTGTTGAGCCTTATTACAACAGTGTTTTTCGCTGTTCGCGCCGGAAACTCTGCCAATCGATCACAAAGTTCTGCCACTCAAGCACAACATGTCGCCGTCGGATCGGCTGAAACTACTCTACGAAGCGCTATCAGCACAACTCGACAGAGGTTCGGGGATTTGTCAGTTCAACTCGCTGAAGTTGTCGATGGTAGAAGGCCGGACCAACTTAACGCAAGAGATCGGCGACGAATGGAAACGCTGGAAAAGGCTCTTCGTTCTGCCGTGGAAGATAACCTGAACGCTTATGAGGATGCGTGTGGGAAGTACTTGGACGGCAAGATTGACAAGACACGGTTCAAGAAAACCTATAACAGTGAAATTCAGAACCTTTACACCGGGGAAAAAAGTATGATTGCTGACCTCATGCTTCCTGATGCTACATCCAATTTTCAAGCGATTTGGAAGGTTTACAAGGAGTGGTACATTCACGAATAATAGTGGAGTATATCAAGTGGTAGTCGTGAGGTACGCAAGTTAGCTATAAATCTTCTTCAGCCATAAACAATAATTATTGCCCTTTGGTCTTGCGGTTAATCTTTTCTAGGTAATTGACAAAAAATGCTCTTTCAGTTCGTAGGAAGTGTGCTTGCACGCAGTACGCATATTCTCACGGAGTCTGCAAGCACGCCCCCTACTTATTAAAAGACGCCCTATGTCCGCGGATCAACCACATCCCGCTGCGCTCGACGAAGAGACGCTCTTGCACTCTTGCACGTCTCGTCGTCTGCGCCGTAGCGGGCCCGGTGGTCAACACCGCAATAAGGTCGAAACGGCCGTTGTGTTCACTCACGAACCCTC